>NZ_JBSFUB010000011.1:0-143360 GCF_053591575.1 Streptomyces altiplanensis
CGCAGCCGACCGCGCCGAACCAGCCGATCGTGGTGCGCCAGCCGATCCGGTCGCTGACCACTCCGAAGAGCAGGTTGAAGAAGATGTTGGTGGCGGGACCGCGCGCAGCGCCCCCGGCCGGCGGCCGGTGAGGCGGTCGAGGGCGGCGGCCGTGCTGTCGTCGGCGGGCAGGTGGACGAGGAGGCGCTGGTCGTCGTCGGCGGGCAGTTCGAGCGTCTCGTACGCCAGCCTCAGCTCACCCGCCTCGGGGTGGAGCAGGCGCGTGATGCCGCTGGACCTGGGAAGCCCCGGCAGGGTGTCCACGCGTCCGGTGAATTCGGGGCCGCCGGTGACGGCCAACTCGTCGGCGAGCAGGGCGACATGGCCGTCCGCCCGGAAGGGGCCCTGCTTGAGGGCCGCGACCTGCTCGTCGGCGACGATGCCCCAGTCGGGGTACGTGCTGCGTGCCCGGGGATCGGTGAACACGTAACGGGCCAGGTTCGGCGGGCTGCCGTCCAGCAGGCCGACCGGGCCCGCCAGCCGCTCGTACCCCGCCGTCCAGGCGAGGACCTCGCTCAGCCGGTTGACCAGCACGGCGGGGGCGGGATCGAGGCGGTCGAGCAGGGCCCGCACGGTGGGGCGCACCGTACGGACGGGGGAGGCGCCGCCCATGCAGGTGAAGCCGGCGTCGGCGCCCTTGACGAGGCGGTGCATGTGGATGCGCTCGCTCGCGGCCAGCCCGAGCGCGTCGGCCAGCGCGGACAGTACCTGCGGGGAGGGGCGGCGGTCGCGCCCCTGCTCCAGACGCGTCACGTACTCGACGCTGACGCCCGCGAGCGTGGCCAGCTCCGAGCGGCGCAGACCCGGCGTGCGGCGGCGGGCGCCGGCGGGCAGGCCCACCTCGGCGGGGGTGACGGCTTCGCGGCGGGTGCGCAGGAAGAGGCCCAGCTCGTTGTCGCTCACCCGGTGAACGTAACACCGGCCCCCGGCCGGATCGTGGCCCTGCCACTACCAGTCACGGCCCGGCCTTCCTGGTCCCGGCTCCGCCCGGCAGATTGACGGAGGCGGCCCCCGGAGCGCGGGTCGCCTCCGCACTTCGTACGCCTCGTACGCCGGACAAGGAGCACAGCCATGCCCAGTGAGACCCTCAGCCTCGCGGTGATCGTCGGAAGCGTCAGGGAGGGCCGGTTCGCCCCGGTGGTCGCCGACTGGTTCGTCGGACAGGCCCGGGAGCACGGCCGGTTCGAGGTGGACCTCGTCGACCTGGCGGACACGCCGATTCCGCTGGAGCTGCCGCCCGTGCCGCCGGCGATGGAGCCGGACCTGCCCCGCCCCGCGAGCATGGAGCCCCTCACCCGCCGGCTCGCGGCGGCCGACGCGGTGGTCGTGCTGACACCGGACTACAACCGCAGCTTCCCGGCCTCGCTGAAGGCCGCCGTCGACTGGCACTACACCGAGTGGCAGGCCAAGCCGGTCGGCTTCGTCGGCTACAGCGGGGCCAGCGGCGGTCTCCTGGCCATCGAACAGCTCCGCCAGGTCTTCAACGAGCTCCACGCCCACACGGTCCGCGACTACGTCTCGTTCCCCCGGTACTACGAGCTCTTCGGCCCCGACGGGACCCTGAAGAACCCGGAAGGGCCCAACGGCGCCGCGAAGGTCATGCTCGACCAGCTTCTCTGGTGGGGCACGGTCCTCCGCGACGCCAGGCGCGACCGCCCGCTCGCGGTCTAGAAGTCGTCGTCGAAGGCGACCGAGCCCTCGACCGCGACCTGGTACGCCGACGGGCGGCGCTCGAAGAAGTTCGTCAGCTCCTGGACGCCCTGGAGCTCCATGAAGGAGAACGGGTTCTGCGAGCCGTACACCGGGGCGAAACCGAGGCGCTCCAGGCGCTGGTCGGCGACGCACTGGAGGTACTCGCGCATCGACTCGGTGTTCATGCCGGGCAGGCCGTCACCGCACAGGTCGCGGCCGAACTGGAGCTCCGCCTCGACGGCCTCCTTCAGCATGTCCGTGACCTGCTGCTGGAGGGCGTCGTCGAAGAGGTCCGGCTCCTCCTTGCGGACGGTGTCCACGACCTCGAACGCGAAGTTCATGTGCATCGTCTCGTCACGGAACACCCAGTTGGTGCCGGTCGCCAGGCCGTGCAGCAGGCCGCGCGAGCGGAACCAGTAGACGTACGCGAACGCGCCGTAGAAGAACAGTCCCTCGATGCACGCCGCGAAGCAGATCAGGTTCAGCAGGAAGCGACGGCGGTCGGCCTTCGTCTCCAGGCGCTCGATCTTCTCGACCGAGTCCATCCACTTGAAGCAGAACTGCGCCTTCTCGCGGATCGAGGGGATCTCCTCCACCGCGTCGAACGCCGCCGCGCGGTCGTCCGGGTCGGGGAGGTAGGTGTCCAGCAGCGTCAGGTAGAACTGGACGTGCACGGCCTCCTCGAAGAGCTGGCGCGAGAGGTAGAGGCGCGCCTCGGGGGAGTTGATGTGCTTGTAGAGGGTCAGCACCAGGTTGTTGGAGACGATCGAGTCGCCCGTCGCGAAGAACGCGACCAGCCGGCCGATCATGTGCTGCTCACCGGGCGAGAGCTTCGCGAGGTCGGCGACGTCCGAGTGGAGGTCGACCTCCTCCACCGTCCAGGTGTTCTTGATCGCGTCCCGGTAGCGCTCGTAGAAGTCCGGGTAGCGCATGGGGCGCAGCGTCAGCTCGAAGCCCGGGTCGAGAAGGTTCTTGTCGGGGTTGGTCGACATTACTGGCACGCCTCGCAGGACTCGGGGTTCTCAAGGGAGCAGGCGATCGCGTCCGCGTCGGGCGCGGTGGCCTGCTGTACGGGGATGGGGGTGGCGGGCGCCGCGGCCGCCGCGCCGGAGCCGGCGGCCCGGGCGATGCGGGTCGCGGGGCGCGAGCGCAGGTAGTACGTCGTCTTCAGCCCCTTCTTCCAGGCGTACGCGTACATCGAGGAGAGCTTCCCGATGGTCGGCGTCTCCAGGAAGAGGTTCAGGGACTGCGACTGGTCGAGGTACGGCGTACGGGCCGCCGCCATGTCGATCAGGCCGCGCTGCGGGATCTCCCACGCGGTGCGGTAGAGCGCCCGCACCTCCTCGGGGATCCAGCTGAAGCCCTGCACCGAGCCGCTGGACTCGCGCAGCGCCTCGCGGGACTGGGCGTCCCAGACGCCGAGCTTCTTCAGGTCCTCCACCAGGTAGGCGTTGACCTGGAGGAACTCACCGCTGAGCGTCTCGCGCTTGAAGAGGTTGGAGACCTGCGGCTCGATGCACTCGTACACGCCCGCGATCGACGCGATGGTCGCGGTCGGAGCGATCGCGAGGAGCAGGGAGTTGCGCATTCCGGTCTTGGCGACACGGGCGCGCAGCGCGTCCCACCGCTCGGGCCAGGTGACCTCGACGCCGTAGTGGTCGGGGTGCAGGACGCCGCGCGCCGCGCGGGTCTTCTCCCAGGCCGGGAGCGGGCCGCTGACCTCGGCGAGGTCGCAGGACGCCTCGTACGCGGCGAGCATGATGCGCTCGGCGATCCGCGTGGAGAGGGCGAGGGCCTCGGGGGAGTCGAAGGGCAGGCGCAGCTTGAAGAAGACGTCCTGGAGACCCATCGCGCCCAGGCCCACCGGACGCCACTTGGCGTTGGAGCGGCCGGCCTGCTCGGTCGGGTAGAAGTTGATGTCGACGACGCGGTCGAGGAACGTGACGGCCGTACGGACGGTCTCGTCCAGGCGCTCCCAGTCGATGTCGCCGTTCCCGGTCACGAACGAACCGAGATTGACGGAACCGAGGTTGCAGACGGCCGTCTCCCCGTCGTCCGTGACCTCCAGGATCTCGGTGCACAGGTTCGAGGAGTGGACCACCGAGCCGGGCTCCGCCGTCTGGTTCGCCGTACGGTTCGACGCGTCCTTGAACGTCATCCAGCCGTTGCCGGTCTGCGCCAGGGTGCGCATCATCCGGCCGTACAGCTGGCGCGCGGGAATCGTCGTACGGGCCAGGCCGTCCGCCTCGGCCTTGCGGTACGCCCGGTCGAACGCGTCGCCCCACAGGTCGACGAGCTCGGGAACGTCGGAGGGCGAGAACAGCGACCAGTCGGTGTCCGCGTCGACGCGCCGCATGAACTCGTCGGGGATCCAGTGCGCGAGGTTCAGGTTGTGCGTACGCCGCGCCTCCTCGCCCGTGTTGTCGCGCAGCTCCAGGAACTCCTCGATGTCCGCGTGCCACGTCTCCAGGTAGACGCAGGCCGCGCCCTTGCGCCGGCCGCCCTGGTTCACGGCGGCGACCGACGAGTCGAGGGTGCGCAGGAAGGGGACGATGCCGTTGGAGTGGCCGTTGGTGCCGCGGATCAGGGAGCCGCGGGCGCGGATACGGGAGTACGAGAGGCCGATGCCGCCCGCGTGCTTGGAGAGGCGCGCGACCTCGTGGTAGCGGCCGTAGATCGAGTCGAGCTCGTCGAGCGGCGAGTCCAGCAGGTAGCAGGACGACATCTGCGGGTGGCGCGTACCGGAGTTGAAGAGCGTGGGCGAGGACGGCAGGTAGTCCAGGCGGCTCATCAGGCGGTACAGCGCGGCGACCTCGTCGGCGGCCTCGGGGGAGTCGTCCTTGGCCAGACCGGACGCCACGCGCAGCATGAAGTGCTGGGGCGTCTCGATGACCTGACGGGTGATGGGGTGGCGCAGGAGGTAGCGGCTGTAGACCGTGCGCAGGCCGAAGTAGCCGAAGCGGTCGTCGGCGGCCGGGTCGGCCAGCGCGTCGAGGCGGGCCGCGTGGGCGGACACGAACTCGGCCGTACGGTCGGCGATCAGGCCCTCGCGGTGGCCGACGGAGACCGACTCGGAGAAGGTGCGGACGCCCTGCGTCGCCGCCTCGTCCCGGATCGTGCGGGTCAGCAGCCGGGCCGCGAGGCGGGAGTACGCCGGGTCCTCGGAGATCAGCCCGGCGGCGGCGTCGGTGGCGAGGCCCCGCAGCTCGGCCGCGTCCGACGCCGCGTTGCGGCCGCGCAGGGCGGCCGCGGCGACTCTGCCCGGGTCGGTGTCGGGGAGGTCGGCGGTCAGGTCGGTGAGGGTCCGCAGGAGCGCGGTCCCGGGGCCGTCGGACGACTGCGTCGACTCCGTTGAACCCGTCGGCTCCGTGGCAGTTGCCGGATCGGCTGGCGCGATGGTCACGGGGTGCTCTCCCTCGCTCGGCTCGGGGCCGGCGGGGAACGGGGGGCGTACGGGCACGCCTCACCCCTGAGGGGCGGCACACCACGCAGCGTCCACCGGCCCAACCGCGAGGCCCGGACGTGTCGGTATCCGGTTCGGTCGAGCCGGATACGCCGTCGGCAGGTCCTCGGACTCCTGGGTGCGCAAAAGCGTACCGATCACACCGTTGCGGGACAGTTCCGGATTCGCACCGGATTCCCCTGCGGCGACAGCGAGGTTGAGCATACATGTGGGGGCGGCTGGGTGTTGCACCCCCCAGATGTTGTGTCGGGTGGCCGATGTCATGGCGAGGGCGGAAATTTCTCCTCCCCGTCCGTGGCCGGAAAAGGGCACGCTCCGGGCCCCCTGGCACAGCCTCCGGCCGCGTGCCCCCAGGCGCCGGGCGGGCCTGACGCGGTGCGCGGGTGCGGTGGATTCCCTGCTTCGCGCGGGACACGCGAACGGGCCGCCGCACCCCCCGGAGGGGACGCGGCGGCCCGTGGGAATCGCTCAGCAGCAGCGGAAGCCCTCGCGGGGGTCCGCCTCCCGGGCGTCCGTGCGGCTGCGTTCGAACGCGCGCCGGGACATGACCGGCGCCTCGGGGTCGCAGGACCTCGCGTGCGCCACGTACCGGTCGTACGCCGCCTCGCCGGTCAGTTCGCGGACGTACCAGCGGATCCGGCCCGCCGCGCGGCGCACGCCCGTCAGGGTCATTCGGGGGTCCCCGCGCCGGCCGCCGCGGCCTCCTTGCGGGTGTCGCCCTCCGGACCGACGCCGGCCGCGGCCAGCTCGGCCTTCTCCTCCTTGGTCGCGATGATCGAGGCGGGGGCGACGATCCTGGACTCGACGTACGGCGCCTCGTGGAGCTTGACGCTCTCGGGGGCGCGGACGGCCTTGAGGCAGACCCGGCCGGCGTCCGCGAGCACCACGAGGATGAGGACCGCGAAGAGTGCGCACAGCACGCCGTCGACCGTCGAGTTGGTGACCACGGTGTGCATCTGGTCCATGTTCTTGGCGGGCGGCAGCACCTGGCCCGAGTCGATGCCCGCCTGGTACTTGTCGCGCTGGGCGAAGAAGCCGACCTTCACGTCGTCCGAGAAGATCTTCTGCCAGCTGGCGGTGAGCGTGACCGCCACGTCCCAGGCGAGCGGTACCCCGGTGACCCACGCCCACTTCAGACGGCCGGACTTGACGAGCAGCACGGTGCAGACGGCGAGGGCGACGGCGGCCAGCAGCTGGTTCGCGATGCCGAACAGCGGGAAGAGCTGGTTGATGCCGCCCAGCGGGTCGTGCACGCCGACCCACAGGAAGTAGCCCCAGCCGCCGACCACGACCGCGCTGGCGAACCAGACGCCCGGCTTCCAGCTGACCTCGCGGAACGGCTTGTAGACGTTGCCCAGCATGTCCTGGAGCATGAAGCGCCCGACGCGGGTGCCCGCGTCCACCGTCGTGAGGATGAACAGCGCCTCGAACATGATCGCGAAGTGGTACCAGAACGCCTTCATGGCGGTGCCGCCGACGACCGCGGAGAAGATCTCCGACATGCCGAGCGCAAAGGTCGGCGCGCCACCGGTGCGCGAGAGCAGGCTCTGCTCCTCGACGTCCTTCGCCGCCTGGGCGAGCGCCTCCGGGGAGATGGAGAAGCCCAGGTTGGTCACCGCTTCGGACGCCGCCTGGACGCTGTCCCCGACCACGCCGACCGGCGAGTTGATGGCGAAGTACAGACCCGGGTCGATGATGCACGCCGTGATCATCGCCATCACCGCGACGAACGACTCGGTCAGCATCGCGCCGTAGCCGATCATCCGGATCTGCGTCTCCTTCTGGACCATCTTCGGGGTGGTGCCCGAGGAGACCAGGGAGTGGAAGCCGGAGAGCGCGCCGCAGGCGATGGTGATGAAGACGAACGGGAACATCGAGCCGGCGAAGACGGGGCCCGTGCCGCTGGTCGCGAAGTCGGTGACCGCGGGCATCTTCATCGTCGGCAGCGCGATGAAGACGCCGAGGGCGAGCAGCCCGATCGTGCCGACCTTCATGAAGGTGGAGAGGTAGTCGCGCGGGGCCAGCAGCAGCCACACCGGCAGGACCGAGGCGAGGAAGCCGTACACGATCATCCAGATGACGAGCGTGCCCGGCTCCAGCGTGAACGTGTCCGCCCACGAGGACTCCGCGACCCAGCCGCCCGAGACGATCGCGAGCAGCAGCAGCGCGACGCCGATGACGGAGACCTCGCTGACCCGGCCGGGACGCAGGATGCGCAGGTAGACGCCCATGAAGAGGGCGATCGGGATGGTCATGCCGATGGAGAACACGCCCCACGGCGAGTGCGCGAGCGCGTTCACGATGACCAGGGCGAGCACCGCGAGCAGGATGATCATGATGGCGAAGACGGCGACCAGGGCGGCGGCGCCGCCGAACGGCCCTATCTCGTCCCGTGCCATCTGGCCGAGCGAACGGCCGTCGCGGCGGGTGGAGAAGAAGAGCGTCACCATGTCCTGGACGGCGCCGGCGAGGATGACGCCGACGATGATCCATATCGTGCCGGGCAGGTAGCCCATCTGCGCGGCCAGCACGGGACCGACCAGCGGGCCCGCGCCCGCGATGGCGGCGAAGTGGTGGCCGAACAGCACGCGGCGGTCGGTGGGGTGGAAGTCGACACCGTTGTCGAGCCGCTCGGCGGGGGTGGCCCGGTTCTTGTCGACCTTCAGGACGCGGTGGGCGATGAAGCGGGAGTAGAAGCGGTACGCGATGGCGTACGAGCCGAGGGCCGCCGCCAGCATCCAGGCGGCGGAGACCTCTTCACCGCGCGAGAGGGCGAGCACGGCCCAGGCGATGGCGCCGACGAGGGCCACGGCGCCCCATACGGCGATGGACTTCGGGGACAGTGCCCGTTGCCTCTCGGCTGGCGATGTCGACTCCGGCATGACGATCCGTCCCCTCGCGCGATCTCTACTCGTAACGTGCGCGAAATCTAGGTGCTGTGACCGCCGTCCGTAACCCCCTGTCCGCATATCGGTACGGACACGGCCCGACCACCGCAGGTCAGAGCCGTACCAGAACACCGCCCGGACGGCGGCCGCCGCGTCAGTCCGTCGGCCGCTTCAGATTGGCCACGAACTTGTAGCGGTCGCCGCGGTAGACCGAGCGCACCCACTCCACCGGCTCGCCGTTCCCGTCGATCGAGTGCCGGGACAGCATCAGCATCGGCAGGCCCACGTCCGTACCGAGCAGCCCGGCCTCGCGCGGGGTGGCCAGCGAGGTCTCGATCGTCTCCTCGGCCTCGGCGAGGTGGACGCCGTACACCTCCGCCAGCGCCGTGTAGAGCGACGTGTACTTGACGAGCGAGCGGCGCAGGGCCGGGAAGCGCTTCGCCGACAGGTGCGTCGTCTCGATCGCCATCGGCTCACCGCTCGCGAGCCGCAGCCGCTCGATCCGCAGGACCCGCCCGCCCGTGCCGATGTCGAGCAGTCCGGCGAGGGTGTCGTCGGCGGTGACGTAACCGATGTCGAGGAGCTGGGAGGTGGGCTCCAGGCCCTGCGCCCGCATGTCCTCGGTGTACGAGGTGAGTTGCAGCGCCTGCGAGACCTTCGGCTTGGCCACGAACGTGCCCTTGCCCTGGATCCGCTCCAGACGGCCCTCGACGACCAGCTCCTGGAGCGCCTGGCGCACCGTCGTGCGCGACGTGTCGAACTCGGCGGCCAGGGTCCGCTCCGGCGGTACCGGGGTCCCGGGCGGCAGGGTTTCGGTCATGTCCAGCAAATGCCGCTTGAGCCGGTAGTACTTGGGCACGCGCGCGGTACGTGCCGGCGCTGTGCCCTCGGTCTCCGTGCCGCCCCCGTCCGTGGCCATGCCCCGCCTTCCCGACTTCTGTGCTGCTGCCGTCACCGGCTCCTCCGACTGTCGCGGCTCACATGGTGGCACGGCCTCGTCACGGGGCGACGCCCTTCCTCAGGTGTCGGTCCGATAACGGACGCGAGAGCCCTTCTTATACACCCTTGACACCCCTAAAGGTCTAGGCCAAGCTCCCGGTACTGGTCTAAACCATTAAAGACCAGAACCCGGCCCCGGGCAGTACATCGGCGTAAGTCTTCGCGGTGGGCAGGGGGTTGCAGGCATCCCTGAGGAGTGATGGCGTGAAGCGCAAGCTCGTCGCGGCGATAGGCGTCGCGGGCATGATGGTCGGCATTGCCGCGTGCGGTTCGGACGACGGCGGCTCCGGCGGCAAGTCGTCCGGAGACGGCAAGTCGGTCACGGTCTGGGTGATGGACGGTTCGGCTCCCGACGACTGGATGGCCGGTGTCAACAAGGAGTTCGAGGCCAAGCACCCGGGCGTCAAGGTCAAGGTCGAGAAGCAGCAGTGGAACGGCATCCAGGAGAAGCTGACCACGGCCCTCTCCGAGGACACCCCGCCGGACGTCGTGGAGCTCGGCAACACCCAGACCGCCGGTTACGCGGTCACCGGCGGCCTCGCCGACCTCACCGACGACAAGGCCGATCTCGGCTACGACGGCTGGAACAAGGGGATGGTCCCCGCGGCCGAGCTGGACGGCAAGCTCTACGCCGCCCCGTGGTACGCCGCCAGCCGCGCGGTCGTCTACGACAAGAAGATCTTCAAGAAGGCGGGCGTCAAGCCGCCGAAGACGCGCGACGAGTGGGTCGCCGGCCTGGAGAAGATCAAGAAGTCCGACAGCAAGATCCAGCCGCTCTACCTGCCGGGGCAGAGCTGGTACGTCTACGCCGGTTTCGTGTGGGACGAGGGCGGCGACCTGGCGGCCCGGGACGGCGAGCAGTGGAAGGGCGCCCTGTCCTCCCCCGAGGCGGCCTCCGCCATGAACTTCTACAAGAAGCTCCAGTCGTTCTCCACGGCTCCGAAGGACAAGGACGAGGCGACGCCGCAGCAGTCGACCGACATCGTCCCCAAGGGCGGTGTCGCGTCCTGGATCGGTCTCGGCTGGGAGGCCGGCGGCGCGATCGCCGCCATCGAGAAGGCGGGCGACAAGGCCGACTTCGGCTACTTCCCGATCCCGGGCAAGACCGCCGACAAGCCGGGCAGCGTCTTCCTCGGCGGCTCGAACCTGGCCGTCGCCGAGCGCTCGCAGAACAAGGACCTGGCCAAGGAGTGGCTGGCCCTCGCCGCCGGCAAGGACCAGATGGCGAAGTACGCGAAGGCCACCGCCGGCGCGCTGCTGCCGAACAACGACGCGGCCCAGTTCGAGCCGGAGGCCGGTTCGTTCGCCGAGGCCATGGCGAAGTCCGCGTCCGTCGGCGAGGTCACGCCCGTCACGCCGGGCTGGGCGAACGTCGAGACCGAGCCGAACCCGATCAAGGACTACATGACGAAGGTCCTGAAGGGCGAGGACGCCAAGAAGGCCGGTGAAGCGGCCGACAAGGTCATCACCGAGCGTCTCGGCCAGGAGTAGCCGTATCCCGTGGTGCGGCCGGCGACCACCCGTCGCCGGCCGCACCACCCGGGCATGCAGTGACGGCGGCCCCGCGTGGGCCGCAGACCCGTTGGGCGCGGGTGCCCAGAACCGCGAGGAAGAAGACCATGACCGTGCACTCCCAGGGAGTGGCGGCCTCCGCACTGGAGGACGCCCCCGGAAAGGCGGCCGGGAAGTCACAGACTCCACCGCCCGCCTCCGGATCCAGGAAAGTCCCTCAGCCTCCTCGTGGCAGAGGCAGACGATCGCTGCCCGCCGGGCTGTTCCCGTACCTGCTGCTGGCACCGGCGGTCGTCTCCGGCGCCGTGCTGCTGCTCTACCCCCTCGTCCGCAACCTGATCCTGTCCTTCCAGGAGGTCGGACGCAGGGAGCTGATCACCCGGGAGACCGTGTGGGCGGGCTTCGCCAACTACACGGACCTGCTCACGGATTCCGAGTTCTGGACCGTGGCCGTCCGGTCCCTCCTGTTCACCGCGGCCAACGTCGTGCTGATCATGGGCATCGGCTCGCTCATCGGCATCCTGCTCAACCGCCTCGGCAAGAAGATGAGGCTGGTGCTGTCGGTGGCCCTGGTCACCGCCTGGGCCATGCCGATCGTCGCCTCCGTCACCGTCTTCAAGTGGCTCTTCGACGAGCAGTTCGGCATCGCCAACTGGATCATGCGCACCCTGGGCGTCTCCGGCTACGAGCAGCACAACTGGTTCGAGACCGGGATGGCGACCCTCACCATCGTCACCGTGCTCGTGGTCTGGGGCTCGATCCCGTTCGTCGCGCTCAACATGTACGCGGGCCTGACGACCATCGGCAACGAGCTGTACGAGGCGGCGCGGATGGACGGCGCGACCGGCTGGCAGACCTTCTGGGCGGTCGTCTTCCCCAGCCTGAAGCCGTTCTTCCTGATCACCACCTTCCTGGAGATCATCTGGGTCTTCAAGGCGTTCACGCAGGTGTACGCAATGAACGCCGGCGGCCCCGACCGGGAGTCCGAGACCCTGCCGGTCTTCGCCTACATCGAGGGCCAGGGCCAGTTCCACTACGGCGTCGCCGCGGCGGTCTCCGTGCTGACCATCGTGATGCTGATCGCCATCATGTCCTTCTACTTCCGCCTGATCCTGAAGCAGGAGGAGGAGCAGTGAGCAACGTGTCCTCTGATCTCCGTGTGCCGCGCCGCAACAGACGGCCCGTCCGTCCGTCCGCGATCGGCAAGAACCTCCTCGCGCTCGCTCTGGCGGCGGTCTTCCTCTTCCCGGTCTACTGGATGTTCTCGTCCTCGCTGAAGCCCCAGAGCGAGATCCTCTCCAAGGACCCGGTCTTCCTCTTCACGCCGACCCTCGACAACTACACGAAGGCGACGGGCGTCGACCTGTTCTGGACGTACGTCCTCAACAGCATCACCGTCACCGTCGGCGCGGTCTTCCTGGCCCTCGTCGTCGCCCTGGCCGCCAGCTTCGCCATCGCCCGGATGAAGTTCCGGGGCCGCAAGGGCCTGGTGCTGGCCGTGATGATGGCTCAGATGGCGCCCTGGGAAGTCATGGTCATCGTGATGTACCTGATCGCCCGGGACGGCGACATGCTGAACAGCATCCCGCTCCTCACCGCGATCTACTTCGTCATGGTCCTGCCCTTCACCATCTGGACCCTGCGCGGTTTCATCGCCGCCGTCCCGGTGGAACTGGAGGAAGCCGCGCTGATCGACGGCTGCAACCGCGGCCAGGCCTTCATCAAGGTGGTCTTCCCCCTGCTGGCACCGGGCCTGATGTCCACCTCGCTCTTCGGCTTCATCACGGCCTGGAACGAATTCGCCATGGTCCTGATCCTCAACAAGGACAAGGAAGCCCAGACGCTGACCCTCTGGCTCACGCAGTTCCAGACGGCGTTCGGCAGCGACTGGGGCGCGACGATGGCGGCCTCCTCCCTGTTCGCCCTCCCCGTCCTCGTCGTCTTCCTCTTCCTCCAACGCCGGGCCGTCGGCGGCATGACCGCCGGTGCAGTGAAGGGATAACGCGCGACCATGACCACTCTCGCTCCTCGCACCGACACCCTCACCCGCGACGCTCTCGCCGTCCTCCAGCCCGGCTTCCAGGGCACCGCCGCCCCCGACTGGCTGCTGCGCCGGGTCGGCGAGGGCCTGACCTCCGTCGGTCTCTTCGGGCGCAACATCGCGTCCCCGGCGCAACTGGCCGCGCTCACCGCGCAACTGCGCGCCGAACGCGACGACGTGCTCGTCGCGATCGACGAGGAGGGCGGCGACGTCACCCGCCTGGAGGTCCGCCACGGCTCCTCGTTCCCCGGCAACCTCGCCCTCGGCGCCGTCGACGACACCGCCCTCACCCGGGACGTCGCCCGTGAACTCGGCCGCCGGCTGGCCGAGTGCGGCGTCAACCTCAACTGGGCGCCGTCCGCCGACGTCAACTCCAACCCGGGCAATCCGGTCATCGGCGTACGCTCCTTCGGCGCCGACCCGCAGCTCGTGGCCCGGCACACCGCGGCGTACGTCGAGGGCCTCCAGGCCGCCGGTGTCGCCGCCTGCACCAAGCACTTCCCGGGCCACGGCGACACCGCCGTCGACTCGCACCACGCGATGCCCCGCATCGACGTGGACTTGGACACACTGCACGCCCGTGAGCTGGTGCCTTTCCGGGCGGCGATCGCCGCGGGTTCCAAATCTGTCATGAGCGCGCATATTCTGCTCCCTGCGCTCGACCCGGCCCGTCCGGCCACTCTGAGCCCGCAGATCCTCACGGGTCTGCTGCGCGAGGAACTCGGCTACGACGGGCTGATCATCACCGACGGCATGGAGATGCAGGCCATCTCCGCGACGTACGGCATCGAGCTCGGCAGCGTCATGGCGATCGCCGCCGGCGCCGACGCGATCTGCGTCGGCGGTGGGCTGGCGGACGACGGGACCGTGCTGAGGCTGCGCGACGCGCTGGTCGCGGCCGTGCGGGACGGCGTACTGCCGGAGGAGCGGCTGGCCGACGCGGCGGCGCGCGTGCGCGCGCTCGCGGGCTGGACGCGGCAGAGCAGGGGGGCCCGGGGGGTTTCGGGGCCGGGCGCGGCTTCACAGGAGGGGACCGCGCCCGGCACCGGCATCGGCCTGGTGGCCGCGCGCAGGGCGCTGCGGATCACCCGGAGCGCCGGTTTCGCTCCCGTCACTTCCGCCCCGTACGTCGCGGCCTTCGCCCCCGTCGCCAACATCGCCGTCGGCGACGAGACGCCGTGGGGGATCGCCGCCGAGCTGGCGCGCCTGCTGCCGGGCACCACGACGGGCACGTACCACAGCGGGAACTCCGCGCCGGAGCAGGTGATCGGGGCCGCGGAAGGCCGCCGGATCGTCGCGGTCGTACGCGATGTCCACCGCCACCCGTGGATGGCCCTCGCGCTGGAGGCGCTGACCGCCGCCAGGCCCGACACCGTCGTGGTGGAGATGGGCGTGCCGCAGGCGCAGCCGCGCGGAGGTCTGTACATCGCGACGCACGGCGCCGCGCGGGTGTGCGGCCGGGCCGCCGCCGAGGTCGTCGCCGGCGTCTGACCGGTACGGCGGAGTGCCGGGATCCGGGGGGATCCCGGCACTCCGCCGTGTCCGGGGAAGTCCTGGGGAAATCCCCGGGGGAGTCCTACAGGCCCTGCCAGACCGGCTTGGCCGCGTACGTCGCGCGGAAGTAGTCGGCGAGCTTCAGCTTGGACGCCGCGGCCTCGTCGACGACGACCGTCGCGTGCGGGTGCAGCTGGAGCGCGGAGGCCGGCACCAGTGCGGCGACCGGGCCCTCGACGGTCTGCGCCACGGCATCGGCCTTGCCCTCCCCGGTGGCGAGCAGCACCAGGTGGCGGGCCTCCAGGATGGTGCCGATGCCCTGCGTGATGACGTGGTGGGGCACCTGGTCGATGTCGCCCTCGAAGAAACGCGCGTTGTCGACGCGGGTCTGCTCGGTCAGCGTCTTGATCCGGGTGCGGGAGGCCAGCGAGGAGCACGGCTCGTTGAAGCCGATGTGCCCGTCGGTGCCTATGCCGAGCAGCTGGAGGTCCACGCCGCCGGCCTCGCCGAGGGCGCGGTCGTACGCCTCGCACGCGGCCTGGATGTCCTCGGCGGAGCCGTCGGGGCCCATGAAGGACGCCTCGGTCAGGCCGAGCGGCTCCACGACCTCGCGCAGCACGACGGAGCGGTACGACTCGGGGTGCCCGGCGGGCAGCCCGACGTACTCGTCGAGCTGGCAGATCCGCGCGCGCGACGCGTCGACCTCGCCCGCGCGGACCTTGGCCGTCAGGGCTTCGTAGATGGGCAGCGGGGACGAACCGGTGGCCACGCCGAGCAGCGCGTCGGGCTTGCGGCCCAGCAGCCGGCCGATGCTCGCCGCGATGAGCTCGCCGCCGGTCCTGGCGTCCGGAACGATGACAACTTCCACGCTGAGCCTGCCGATCTGAGAAGGGGATCCGTCATGTGGTATAGACCAATCTAGCAGAGGCGGGGACGTGTGCCGGGTGGTCTTCGCCATGCGCGGGCCCGTATTTCCATGGTCGACTGAGACGCGCCGATCGTCACCTTTTGGAGGCATCCAGCATGGTCGAACAGCCGGGCAGGATCATGTCCGCCGAAATCGCCGAGCAGCCCGCGGTGCTGCGACGGATCCTCGGAGCCGGCGCGCCGGAGATCCACGAGACGGCCCGGACCATCGCCGCGAAGAGCCCGCGCTTCGTCCTCCTCGCCGCCCGCGGCACGTCCGACAACGCGGCGCTCTACGCGAAGTACCTGCTGGAGATCCGGCTCGGCCTGCCCTGCGGCCTGACCTCCATGTCCACGACGACCGCCTACGGCGCGCGGCCCGACCTCAGGGACGTCCTGGTCGTCACGGTCAGCCAGTCCGGCGGCTCGCCCGACCTCGTGGCGTCCGCCAGGGCGGCCCGCGAGGCCGGCGCGATCACGCTCGCCGTGACCAACAACGCGGACTCGCCGCTGGCGGCGGTCAGCGAGCACCACATCGACATCCTGGCGGGCCCGGAGAAGGCCCTGCCCGCCACCAAGACGTACACCGCCTCGCTCCTCGCCCTCCACCTCCTCGTCGAGGGCCTGCGGGGCGGAGACGGGCCGGCCGCGGCGGCCCTGCCGGACCTCGCCGACCGGATCCTGGCCCGCCGGGACGAGGTCAGGCAGCTGGCCGGCCGTTACCGGTTCGCCGAGCGCATGGTCATCACCTCGCGCGGCTACGGCTACCCGACGGCCAAGGAGGCGGCGCTCAAGCTCATGGAGACGAGTTACATCCCCGCCCTCTCCTACTCCGGCGCCGACCTGCTGCACGGCCCGCTCGCCATGGTCGACAACATCTCCCCGGTCATCGCCGTCGTCACGGCGGGCAAGGGCGGAGAGGCCCTCCAGCCCGTCCTGGACCGGCTGCGCGGCCGCGGCGCCGACCTGATGGTGGTCGGACCGAGGGCCCGGGTCGACGAAGCCTCGGCCGGTTTCGTACTCTCCATGGAAGGCGTCGCCGAGGAGCTCCAGCCGATCCTGGAAATCCTCCCGCTCCAGCTCCTGGCGTACGAAGTGGCGATCGCCCGAGGCCAGGACCCGGACCACCCGCGCGCCCTGGCGAAGGTGACGGAGACGCACTGATCCGGCGCGTCCGGCGGGAAGCCCTGCAAACTGGGTGACGCACATGCATGGACAGGGAGAATGGTCTAGTCCACAATGCACAGATAAAGCCTCCGCCCTCCCCGCACAGGAAGGCGGAACGAGGTACCGGCGCTCTCTGCCCTGACTGCACCGGGACCTCTCGACGGCCGCGCGGGACCGCACACCCGCCGGCCAGCGGATACCCCAGCCCCTCGCGGGCTGGGGAAAGACTCCGGGCTGCGGTGCCGGGCGGGCTGAGGGTCCCGGCCGGCGCCGTGGCCATGGGGTCGCCCGAGCGAAGGTACGCTCGCACACGTGCCCTCCATGAACGACCTCGTCCGCCAGCACACCGCTCTGAGTGAGACCGACCTCGAGTGGCTCCATCTGTTGGTCTCGGAGTGGCAGCTGCTCTCCGACCTCTCCTTCGCCGACCTCGTCCTGTGGGTTCCCACCCTCGACGGGACGCGCTACGTCTCCGTCGCGCAGATGCGGCCCAACACCGGCCCCACCTCCTACCAGGACGACATGGTCGGCCACCTCGTCCCGCGCGGCCGCCGCCCCCTCCTCGACGCGGCCCTCGACGAGGGCCGGATCGTGCGCGAGGGCGACCCGGAGTGGCGGGAGGAGGTCCCGGTCCGGGTCGAGTCGATTCCCGTACGCCGCGAAGGGCGCGTCCTCGGCGTCATCGCCCGCAATACGAACCTGCTGACCGTACGCACCCCCAGCCGCCTGGAGCTGACGTACCTCCAGAGCGCCTCCGACCTGGCCCAGATGATCGCCGCCGGGGCCTTCCCCTTCCCCGGCCAGCAGGTCGACATGGACGCCTCGCCGCGCGCCGGCGACGGGCTGATCCGGCTCGACGCGGACGGCATCGTCCAGTACGCGTCGCCGAACGCCCTGTCCGCGTACCACCGTCTCGGCCTCGCCTCCGACCTGGTCGGAAACCACCTCGGCCAGGCCACCGCCGAACTCGCCCCGTCCCGCGGCCCGGTGGACGAAGCCCTGGTCAAGCTGGCCAGCGGCTACGCCCCGCGCGAGACCGAGGTCGAGGGGGACAGCGGGGTGATCCAGCTGCGCGCGATCCCGCTCAAGCCCAAGGGCACGCGGATCGGTTCGCTCGTCCTGTGCCGCGACGTCACGGAACTCCGTCGGCGCGAGCGGGAGTTGATCACCAAGGACGCCACCATCCGGGAGATCCACCACCGGGTGAAGAACAACCTCCAGACGGTGGCGGCCCTGTTGCGGCTCCAGGCGCGCCGGATGGACTCCGAGCAGGGCCGCGAGGCGCTCAACGAGGCGGTGCGCCGCGTCGGCTCGATCGCGATCGTCCACGAGACGCTCTCGCAGAACCTCGACGAGCGCGTCCAGTTCGACGAGATCGCCGACCGGGTGATCGCGATGGTCGCCGAGATCTCGCCGGGCAAGGTCGACTGCCGCCGTGCGGGCCGCTTCGGCATACTCGACGCCGAGGTCGCGACGCCGCTGGCGATGGTCCTCACCGAGGTTCTCCAGAACGCGCTGGAGCATGCCTTCGCACCGGGGGAGCGGGGTACGGTCGAGGTGGCCGCCGTGCGCGGCAGCGACCGCAAGGACGCCCGGCTGCTGATCACCGTTCAGGACGACGGCCGCGGACTGCCCGAGGGGTTCGACCCGAAGCGGACCGGCAACCTGGGCCTGCAGATCGTACGGACGCTGGTCGAGGGCGAACTGGGCGGGACCTTCGACATGGTCCCGGCCCCCGAGCGCGGCACCCGGGTCGTACTCGACGTACCCGTACGCGCCGACAAGTAACGCCGGACCGGGGCGGAAAAGCGGCGAGCCCCGGACCGAAGAACGGTCCGGGGCTCAAAGCTCACGTTGCTATGCGCATCGGGGGGTACTGCGCGCTGCGGCTCGGGGCGGGTGGTACGTACGCGCTGTACGCGCCGCCAAGCTGAGGCTCGTGCGGGGTGGTGGCTCAGGCGGTCGCGTTACGCGCCCGGTTGCGGGCGGCACGGCGCTTCATTGCGCGGCGCTCGTCCTCGCTGAGGCCACCCCAGACGCCGGAGTCCTGACCGGACTCGAGCGCCCACTGCAGGCACTGCTCCATGACGGGGCAGCGGCGGCAGACGGCCTTGGCTTCCTCGATCTGCAGCAGCGCAGGACCGGTGTTGCCGATGGGGAAGAACAGCTCCGGGTCTTCCTCACGACAAACGGCGTTGTGACGCCAGTCCATGGCTGCTACCTCTCCTTGGTATTACGTGCTGGTGCTTGTGAATGTGAACGCTTTCACGAATCCCTCCGCAAGTGAAGGGCCGACTGCCAGTTACCTGGTGTGGGTCCTGTGTGCAAGGAGGGGTTCTGGCTTTCAGTGGAGGCTGGTGTTGCGGGCCGTCCCGATCGCCATGTAGAGATTCCCAAACCTCGGCGGCGGATACAACCCCTTCCGGGAAGTTTTTTTTGATTCCTCGGTGTCGGGTAGGTCACAGCCGTACTTCTAAGGGGTGTAACCCAGCCCGTACGTTCGAGTTAAAGGACTTTTGCGCCTTCCGCTCACACAATCACACGCAGTGCACGGCGTACGCCTGTGAACGTCACGCTCGTACGCAGCCCCAAGTGGTCACCGTCCATCTGGAAGGGGAGGGGCGCCTTCGAATGCAAGGTGAAGTCGGTCAGATCGTGCAGCGTCACCGCGTGCTTGCCATGGGGTCCGCGCTCGGGCGACGAGGTCAGCAGCTGGGTCGCGTAACGGGCCACGGCGGGGGTGGACAGCTTGCTCAGCCCGAGCACGTCGAGCGCCTTGTCGAAGGAGGCTTCCGGGGACGCGTACATCGGACGATTGCCCAGGTAGGTCCAGGGGGCGGTGTTGCAGACTATGGACAGCACGAGGTCTTCCACCGGGTCGTGGCCGGGGCGCTCCATGGTGATCAGGCCCTGTCGGCGGTGCGGTTCCATCAGGAACTGGCGTACCACCTGGCGCACGTAGAGGGCGTGCGTCGAACGCTTTCCGCGCTCCCTCTGCTGCTCGACCCTGCCGATCACTCCGGCGTCGAAACCGAATCCCGCGCAGAACGTGAACCAGCGGGCCGGCACCGATTCGTCCTCGGTTCCCGGGGTACCCGCCGCCAGACCGAGGCCGACCGTGCGTTCGCTGCGGGTGCGCAGCGCGTCCAGGATGGCGCCGGTCGCCTCGACGGCGTCGTTGGGCAGGCCGAGGGCGCGGGCGAAGACGTTCGTGGAGCCGCCGGGGACGACGGCCAGGCGCGGCAGCCGCTGCGGGTCCGGGCCCTCGTGCAGGAGGCCGTTGACGACCTCGTTCACGGTGCCGTCGCCGCCGAGTGCCACGACCAGCTCGATGTCCTCGCTCTGCGCGGCCCGCCGGCCCAGGTCGCGGGCGTGCCCGCGGTACTCGGTCGTCACGGCTTCCAGCTTCATCTCGCTGGCAAGGGCATGAATCAAGACATCACGGGTGCGCGCACTGGTGGTGGTAGCTGCCGGATTGACCACGAGGAGTGCACGCATGCGCGCCAGACTACCCAGTGGGGGGAACCTGGCCCAGACCTGGTCCGCCGAGGCGGGCGGTTACGCTGCAAGGGTGAGCAATGAGCAGACTCCCGCACCCGTCGCAGGCCCCCGCCCCACCCGGCTGACCGCAGCGGCGGCGCTCGCCGCGCTGGAGGGCCTGGCGCTGGTCGCCGGCGGCGTGTACATGCTCGTGATGGGGCTGCTCGGCAGTCCGGACAGGCCCGAGCAGGCGGAGATGGGCGGTGTGACGCTGATCGTCCTGGCGCTGCTGCCGCTGCTGGCCGCGCGCGGACTGCTCAAGCGCCGCGCGTGGAGCCGCGGGCCCGCCATCATCACGCAGCTCATGGCGCTGCCGGTGGCCTGGACCCTGCTGCGCTCCGAAGGGTCCCTGCTGATCCCGGCCGGCATCGCCCTCGCGGTGGTGGCCGTCGCCTCGCTGGTCCTGCTGGTCAACCCCGAGACGAACCGGGCGCTGGGCATCCGCGGCCCCCGCGACGCGTAACGCCGCGGGACGTCCGGCCGGCCGTACGGGTCGTACGGCCGCGGGGACTACTCCTCGACCAGGAGCCTTTCGCGGAGCTGGGCCAGTGTGCGCGCGAGCAGCCGTGAGACGTGCATCTGGGAGATGCCGACTTCCGTCGCGATCTGCGACTGCGTCATGTTGCCGAAGAAACGCAGCAGCAGGATGCGCTTCTCACGCGGCGGGAGGCCTTCGAGGAGCGGCTTCAGCGACTCCCGGTACTCGACGCCCTCCAGCGCCTCGTCCTCGGCGCCCAGGGTGTCCGCGACCGCCGGGGAGTCGTCGTCGGTGTCGGGGACGTCCAGCGACAGCGTGCTGTACGCGTTGGCGGACTCCAGGCCCTCCAGGACCTCTTCCTCCGAGATGCCCAGGCGCTCGGCCAGCTCGTGCACGGTCGGGGACCGGCCGTGCTGCTGGGAGAGCTCGGCCGTGGCCGTCGTCAGCGACAGGCGCAGCTCCTGGAGGCGCCGGGGCACCCGGACGGCCCAGCCCTTGTCGCGGAAGTGCCGCTTGATCTCGCCGACGACGGTCGGGGTGGCGTACGTCGAGAACTCGACGCCGCGCTCCGGGTCGAACCGGTCCACCGACTTGATCAGGCCGATCGTGGCGACCTGGGTGAGGTCGTCGAGCGGCTCGCCGCGGTTGCGGAAGCGGCGCGCCAGGTGCTCGACCAGGGGGAGGTGCATGCGCACCAGCCGGTTGCGCAGCTCCGCCTTCTCGGCCGACCCGTCCGGCAGCTCGCGCAACTCGATGAACAGCGCGCGCGCACCACTGCGGTCGTTCGGATCGTGACGTCCGTGCTCCGTGGAGTGCTGTCCGTGCTCGCTCATATGGCCCGCCCGCTCTGCCTGCTCCGCCGCCACCGTGCCCACCGGGCCGTCCGCCGGCCCGTCGGCCACCGGTCCGTCGACCGGGTGGGGCCGGGCCTGCTGTTCAGGGATGCCCGCAGGTGCGGGCGCAGGCCCGGCCTGTCCGGCCGCGGCCTCGCGCCCTCCCGTCGGCGCCTGTGGGCTGAGCTCCTCGTTCCACACCGGCCCGTCCCCGTTCCTCACGCCGGCCCGGGTCCCGCGCCGCGCTGTTTGTACAGGCTGATGGTGACCGTACGGTCCTCGGCGACCGTGGAGTCGACCTTGCCCGCCAGTGCCGAGAGCACCGTCCAGGCGAAGGTGTCGCGCTCCGGTGCGCGTCCGTCGGTGGTGGGGGCCGAGACCGTGACGTCGAGTGAGTCTCCGACGAGCCGGAAGACACAGCTGAGGACGGAGCCCGGCACGGCCTGCTGGAGCAGGATCGCGCAGGCCTCGTCGACCGCGATGCGCAGGTCCTCGATCTCGTCGAGAGTGAAGTCCAAGCGCGCCGCGAGTCCGGCCGTGGCCGTACGCAGCACGGACAGATAGGCACCTGCAGCGGGCAGCCGGACTTCCACGAAGTCCTGGGTCCCGGGCTCGCCTGCGATCTGGGACACCCTCACCTCCAAGGTGGCACAAGCTCTTTCGGGGGCCCGGGAGGGAGCGTCCCCCCGGAGCCACGCGGTACGTCGTTCGCCGGTGACGCTATCGCGATCCATTCTGCCGTGTCGCCGGACCCCCGTCCGAGACCGTCACTCATGGTAAGCATATGAGTACGTACAGTGGCTAGGGGTGTGCGGCGCCCAATTGGAAAGTACCGGCGCCGGATTGACGTACCCACACGTCAGACGATCGAACCGTCCACGAAGCACCAACGCCAGTTCTCGCCGGGCTCGAAACTGCGCAGCACCGGATGGCCCGTCTCGTCGAAGTGTCCGGACGCGTGCCGGTGCGGCGACGAGTCGCAGCACCCCACGTGGCCGCACACCAGGCACAGCCGCAGCTGTACGGGGTGGCTGCCGACCGCCAGGCACTCCGGGCAGGTGCCGCTCAGCGGGGCCGGTTCGGGGTCCGGCAGCGCGGCGACGTGCGGGCACTCGTTCATGATGGCCAGGTTACGGCGTAGGGGCGGACGAGGGCGGGTGGAAACCGATGGACGCATTGCCGCTGCTGGTGCTGGTCGCGGGAAGCGCGGTGATCGCGGGAGTCGCCCGCAGGACGCCCGTGCCGGCGCCGTTGCTGCTGGTCGCGGCCGGGCTCGCGGCGGCGTACGTCCCCGGGGTGCCGGACTACACGCTGAGCCCGGACATCGTGCTGCCGCTGCTGCTGCCGCCGCTCCTGTACACGGCCGCGGTGGACAGCTCGTACCTCGACCTGCGGGCGAACGTCAGACCCGTCGCCCTCCTGTCGGTCGGCTATGTGCTGTTCGCGACCGTGACCGTCGGCTACTTCGCGTACCTCGTCGTTCCCGGGCTTCCGCTGACGTCCGCGCTGGTTCTCGGCGCCGTGATCGCGCCGCCCGACGCGGTGGCCGCGACGGCCATCGCCCGCCGGGTCGGACTGCCGCCGCGCATCACCGCGATCCTCCAGGGGGAGTCCCTGGTGAACGACGCCACCGCCATCACCGCCTTCAAGGTCGCGCTGGCGGCCGCGGTGGGGGAGGGC
Organism: Streptomyces altiplanensis; assembly: GCF_053591575.1. Taxonomy (NCBI): domain Bacteria; kingdom Bacillati; phylum Actinomycetota; class Actinomycetes; order Kitasatosporales; family Streptomycetaceae; genus Streptomyces; species Streptomyces altiplanensis. The sequence goes on from NZ_JBSFUB010000011.1 coordinate 22,733, forward strand.
GCGAGCTGGATCGGCGGGATCGGGGAGTTCGCGGTCGCGGCGGTCGGCGGGGTGGGGGTCGGGCTGCTGCTGATGGTGCCGCTGCACTGGCTGCGTACGCGCCTCAAGGAGCCGCTGCTGCAGAACACGCTGTCCCTGCTGATCCCCTTCGTGGCCTACGCCGCCGCCGAGCGCGTACACGCTTCCGGGGTGCTCGCCGTCGTGGTCGTCGCCCTCTACCTGGGCCACCGCTCCTGGCAGGTCGACTTCGCGACCAGGATCCAGGAGCACGCCGTCTGGAAGATGGTGTCCTTCATCCTCGAATCGGTGGTGTTCGCGCTCATCGGGCTCCAGCTGCCGTACGTCCTGCGCGGACTCGGCCCCTACGGGGGCGGCCGGGCCTTCTGGTACGCGTTCGCCGTGTTCGTGGCGGTCGTCGTGGCGCGCTTCGTGTGGGTCTTCCCGGCGACGTACCTTCCGCGGGCCCTCTCCGCACGCATCCGCACACGCGAGCCGGGGGTCACCTGGACCTCACCCGTGATCGTCGGATGGGCCGGCATGCGCGGCGTCGTGTCCCTCGCGATCGCCTTCTCGATCCCGCTGACCGTCGACCACGGCGAACCGTTCCCCGCGCGGAACCTCGTGCTCTTCCTCACCTTCACGACTGTGATCGCCACCCTGGTCGTACAGGGACTCACCCTCGCGCCGCTGATCCGCCTGCTGAAGCTTCCCCCGCGTGACGTGTACGCCGAGACGCTCGCCGAGGCGCAGGCGCAGAGCGAGGCGTCCTCGGCCGCCGAGGCGCGGCTGGAGGAGCTGCTCGCCGACCGGCGCAACGCACTGCCGCAGCCGCTCGCGGACCGGCTCCGGACCGTTCTGGAGAGACGTCGCAACGCCGTCTGGGAACGGCTGGGCACGGTCAACGAGGAGACCGGGGAATCGGCGGACGCCACGTACCGGCGTCTCGCCGGGGAGATGATCGCCGCCGAGCGGGCGGTCTTCGTGGAACTGCGCGACCGGCGGCGCATCGACGACGAGATGCTGCGCAGTCTGATGCGCAGGCTGGACCTGGAGGAGGCGGCGGCCTACCGCACGGATTCCGGCTGACCCGTGATCACGGCTGCGACGGTGGTGCCGGGCGGGAAGGCGCCCTCGGCGGCGAGCGTGGTCAGCCCGTGCAGCATCTTGGCGACGTAGAGCCGCTCCACGGGAAGCTGGTGCCGGTCTTCGAAGTCCGCGGCGAACGCTTCGAGTGCCGGGGTGGTACGGGCGTAGCCGCCGCAGTGGAAGCGGTCGTCCAGCGTCCAGTCGCCGGCCGGGGCGCCGAAGGCCGTGTGCTGGAGCGCCCGTATCTCCTCGCCGAGGAAGCCGCCCCTGAGGACCGGGAATCCGACGACGCGCTGTCCGGGGCCGAGTCCGGCGGCGAGTCCGGCTGTGGTCCCGCCGGTGCCGCAGGCGACCCCGACGACGTCGGCGACGCCGCGCAGCTCCCGTCCGAGTGCGGTGCACCCCCGCACGGCGAGGGCGTTGCTGCCGCCTTCGGGGACGATGTGGACAGGGAGGAGGTCCCGCGCAGCGGTCGCGGTGGCCTCGGCCACGAGGGCGGTGAGCACCTCGGGGTCGTTCTTCGCGCGGTACGTCGTCCGGTCCACGAAGTGCAGCCGCATGCCGTCCGCCGCACAGCGGGCCAGGGAGGGGTTCAGGGGCCGGCCGGCCAGCTCGTCGCCCCGTACGACGCCGACCGTCGGGAAGCCCAGCAGGCGGCCGGCCGCGGCCGTGGCCCGCAGATGGTTCGAGTACGCGCCACCGAACGTCAGTACCGTACGGCCCGCCGCCGCGCGCAGGTTCGGCTCCAGCTTGCGCCACTTGTTGCCCGGCAGGTCCGGGTGGATCAGGTCGTCGCGCTTGAGCAGCAGCCGTACGCCGCGACGGGTGAAGCGCTCGTCCTCGGCCTGCCGCAGCGGCGACGGCAGCCGCGGCCGCAGGCGGGAGAGGTCGAGCGCTTCCTGGGTCATGCACTCATTGTCGCCACCGGCGTCACGTGAGGCGGTCGTGGATGCGCGCGCGCATCGTGTTCATCGAGAAGCCGCGCGGGTCTATCTTGCCCGGCTGCCATTCGAGGTGGCCGATGACGGAACGGGAGTTCCACCCGTGGTGCCGGCAGATCGCCGCCGACGCCCGCTCGATGGCTTCGAGCTGCGCCTCGGGCCACGGGTCCTTGCCGTTGCCGAGGTTCTCGCACTCGAAGCCGTAGAAGTGCCGGTTTCCGTCGGTGTTGGCTTCGTTGTCGGGCGGCAGCGCCCGCTCGGCGATCACGGCGCGCAGTACCTCGTCGTCGCCCATGCCCGCGTGGTTGGCACGGCCGTACCCGACCAGGTGGATGGTGCCGTTCTTGGCGATCACGCCGTGGCAGAGCGGGCCCGGGAGGCCCGAATAGCCGTCGCGGCAGATACGGACGGTCTTGGAGGTGCCCGAGGTGACGGTGTGGTGGATCATCACGCCGTGCACCGGTCCCCAGGGGCCTTTGTGGTTGCGGTTGTGCGTACGCCAGTCGCCGACCTGGACGACGGTGATGCCCTCGTCTCTCAGTACGTCGAGGAACCTGCTCGCGGACATGGGTGTGGCCATGACCGCCTCCTTATGTGAGATGCGGATCGTCTCGTACCGCATGCTTGTACTTGCTTGTACCCGAACTCGGCTGCCACGGCTATCCGTTCGGACCGCGTACGAGCCGATTCGGTCAGTTCCTCTGCCGCGCGCCATGCCCAGCCCGCCGGTGATCTAGTCACATCCGTTTGTGTAATGGCGCGGTGACCCTTCGTCCTGGAAGTCTTCCAGGTGCAGGTCAGCTCATGGTCGAGAGGGAGTCAGATGTCGGTCGAGGCAGGTTCCGGGATCCGGGAAGAGCAGGCACAACCGCAGCAGCAGAGTCTCGGTACGGCCGCCGCGCGGAACTTGGCCACCACCACCAAGTCCGTCCCGCAGATGCAGGAGATCACCTCGCGGTGGCTGCTGCGGATGCTGCCGTGGGTCCAGGTCCAGGGCGGTACGTACCGGGTGAACCGCCGGCTCAGCTACTCGGTCGGCGACGGGCGGGTGACGTTCGTGCAGACAGGGGAGCGCGTCCAGGTCATCCCGGCCGAGCTCTGCGAGCTGCCCGCGCTGCGCACCTTCGGCGACGAGGCGGTGCTCGGCGAGCTGGCGCAGCGGTGCGAGCAGCGGGAGTTCGCGGCCGGTGACGTGATCGCCGCATCCGGGGACACCGTGGACACGGTCTACCTGCTGGCGCACGGCAGGGCCGAGAAGATCGCGGCGGGGGCGTACGACGACGAGGCGGTGCTCGGCGTCCTCGCCGACGGGGCGCACTTCGGCGACCAGGCGCTGGTCGAGCAGGAGGGCACCTGGGGGTACACGGTCCGCGCCGCGACCGCGTGCACCGTCCTGACGCTCTCCCGGCAGGACGTGCTGAGGCTGGCCGACCGTGCGGAGTCGCTGCGCGACCACCTCACGCAGGTGCGGTCGCTGCCCCGCCAGCGCACCAACAAATACGGCGAGGCGCCCATCGATCTGTCGGCGGGCCATGTCGGCGAGGCCGTCGTCCCGCACACGTACGTCGACTACGACGCGGCGCCGCGCGAGTACGAGCTGAGCGTCGCGCAGACCGTGCTGAAGGTCCACAGCCGGGTCGCGGACCTCTACAACCAGCCGATGAACCAGACCGAGCAGCAGCTGCGGCTCACGGTCGAGGCGTTGCGCGAGCGCCAGGAGCACGAGCTGATCAACCACCGGGAGTTCGGGCTGCTCCACAACTGCGACTACGGGCAGCGTCTCCAGCCGCACGACGGCGTGCCCAGCCCGGACGACATGGACGAGCTGCTGTCGCGGCGGCGCGGCTCCAAGCTCTTCCTCGCCCACCCGCGCGCCATCGCCGCCTTCGGGCGCGAGTGCAACAAGCGCGGTCTGAACCCGGAGAGCATCGAGATCGGCGGCAGCCGGGTGCCCACCTGGCGCGGCGTCCCCATCTTCCCGTGCAACAAGATCCCGGTGAGCGACGCCCGTACGACCTCGATCATCTGCATGCGTACGGGCGAGGCCGAACAGGGTGTCGTCGGACTCCAGCAGAGCGGCATCCCCGACGAGATCGAACCGAGCCTGTCGGTGCGCTTCATGGGCATCGACGAGCAGGCGATCATCTCGTACCTGGTCACGGCGTACTACTCGGCGGCGGTGCTGGTGCCGGACGCGCTGGGGGTCCTGGAGAACGTCGAGATCGGCAGGTGGCACTGAGCCCGGCCCCCGGCCGGGCGGCGGTCCGTGCCCCCGGCCGGGGGCACCGTGCAAGCACTGCTGGAGGAAGTGACCGTGACCATGACCGAAGCGGAGGCGGCCGCCACCGAGGGGCACGAGGCGGCGGCCCTCCTCGAACGGACCCGCAGTACCGTCAACCCCCAACTGCGCACGGGCGTGGAGAGCCTGCCCGAGTCCATGCGCCGGATCGCGATGTACCACTTCGGCTGGGAACAGGCCGACGGCACCCCGGCCGCGGGGCAGGCGGGCAAGGCGATCAGGCCCGCTCTCGTCCTCGCCGCCACCCAGGCGCTCGGCGGGGACCCCCGCCGGGCCGTGCGGGCGGCGGCGGCCGTGGAACTCGCGCACAACTTCACGCTGCTCCACGACGACGTCATCGACGAGGACCCGACCCGGAGGAACCGGCCCACCGCCTGGAAGGTGTTCGGTGTACCGGACGCGATCGTCGCCGGGGACGCGATGTGCGCCCTCGCGCTGCGGCTGCTCGCCGAGGATCCGCACCCGGCGGCGGCCGGTGCGTCGGCGCGGCTCGCCGCCTGCGTCATCGAACTGTGCGCGGGACAGCAGGCCGACTGTGAATTCGAACGGCGCGGGCCCCGGGAGGTGTCGCTCGAAGAGTGCCTCACCATGGCCGAGGCCAAGACCGGAGCCCTGCTCGGCTGCGCGTGCGCGCTCGGCGCGCTCTACGCGGGCGCCGGCGAGGAGGAGATCGCGGCCATGGACGCCTTCGGGCGCGAGGCGGGCCTGGCCTTCCAGCTCATCGACGACCTGATCGGGATCTGGGGCGACCCCTCCCACACGGGCAAACCGGCGGGCGCCGATCTGGTCGCCCACAAGAAGTCGCTGCCGGTGGTGGCGGCACTGGCCTCGGACACCGAGGCCGCCGCCGAGCTCGCCGCTCTCTACGCGGGGCCGCTGGACGGGGACGCCGTGCGGCGCGCGGCGGACGCCGTCGACCGGGCGGGCGGCCGGGACTGGGCGCAGAGCCAGGCGGCGGACCGGATGGGCCGGGCCGTGCACCATCTGTCGCGCGCGGTGCCCGACCTGGGGGCGGCGGGGGACCTGCTCGCGCTCGCCGAGTTCGTCACCCGCAGGACACGCTGACCGGCGAAGCCACCGGGCGGTGCGGGCGCCCGTGGGGGACCGCGGGCGCCCGTCGGCCTCAACTCCAGGATCTGTCAGGGTGGTTGCGTCAGTTCAGATCCTGATCCTGGAGAAGAGAGGCCGGACTGTGGGCGTGGAGATACGACAGGCGGGGGAGAGCGACCGCGAGGCGCTCGTACGGCTGCTGGACGCGGCCTTCATGGACGACCCGGTGAGCAGCTGGGTCTTCCCCGACCGTGAGCACCGCAGTCGCGTGCACGGCACGTTCCTCGGTGTCTTCCTCGACGTGGCACTGCGCGAGGGGCGGGTCGACGTCACCGAGGACGGATCCGCCACGGCCCTCTGGCTCCAGGTGCCGGCCGGCCCGCCGGAGGAGGACGACACGCCCGCACGGATGCGGGAGACCGCCGATCCGGACAACGAGCGCGCCGAGACCGTCGGCCGGCTGACCGGCGAAGTGCATCCGCACGACCGGGCGCACGAGTATCTGCTGCTCATCGCCGTCTCCCCGGACCGGCAGGGGGAAGGGCTCGGCACCGCGCTGATCCAGCCCGCCCTCGACCGCTGCGACCGCGACGGCGTACCCGCTTATCTGGAAGCGAGCAGCGCGCGCAGCGGCAGGCTGTACGAGCGTCTCGGTTTCGCCTTCACCGGCCGTACGGTCGACCTGCCGGACGGTCCTCGCATGTGGCCCATGTGGCGCGAGCCGGTCGCATAGCGGCTCCGCGGCCCTCACCTCGGCGGCAGCGAGCGGGCGACGATCTTCTCCACCAGCGTGCTCAGTTCGTCCTCCGGGAGCACTCCGGGCAGGGTGAGGACTTCGAGCAGCAGGCCCGTCATGGCCAGGCACAGCACCAGCACGTCGTCCGCGTCACCCGGCAGGCCCGCGTCCAGGTGGAAGCGGACGCTGTCGTCGAGGGCGGCGCGGACGGCGGCGGTGAGCTCCGCGCGCAGCGCGGGGCGCCGGGTGGCTTCCAGGCGCAGTTCGAGCATGGCCAGGTAACCGGTGCGCTCGTCCGCCTGCCGCTGTACGAGCCAGCGCATCAGCTCGGTGACCAGTGCGCGGGAGGGGGCGGGGCGCATGGCCTCGGCGACCCGGGCCGGGTCGGGGGTCATCCGTACATGGATGTGGCGCCCCGCCTGGGTCAGCAGGTCGTCGCGTCCGGTGAAGTAGTTGGACGCGGTACCGGCCGGGCAGCCGGCCCGGGCGTCGACCGCGCGGAACGTCAGCCCGCGCGCTCCTTCGAGGGCCAGCACCTCGATCGCGGCGTCGACGAGCGCGGTCCTTCGCTCCGGATTACGGGCCATCGGGCACTTCCCCACTCCCTTTTCGAAAAAGGGCCTTGCGCAACCACTACAGGTGGAGCACTCTATCCGTAGTGGTTGTGGGTGGGAAGCACGGCACCCGCCGCCCTCCCGTACCCCCATGTCTTCCCATCAGAGGATCGGCTTGCGCAAGCTCACGTACTACGTCGGCATGTCCATCGACGGCTTCATCGCGGCGCCCGACGGCGCCTTCGACTTCTATCCGATCGGCGAGTCCTTCCTGAAGGACTTCCTCGTCGGCGAGTACCCCGACTGCCTCCCGACCCACCTGCGCCGGCACTTCGGCGTCGACGAGCTGGAGAACAGGCACTTCGACACCATGCTCCAGGGGCGCGCCACGTACGACGCGGCCCTGGAGACCGGGATCACCAGTCCGTACAAGCACCTGCGCCAGTACGTCGTGTCGCGCAGCATCGCCACGTCGCCCGACCCCGATGTCGAGATCGTCTCCGGTGATGTCGCCGCCAAGGTGCGGGAGCTCAAGCAGGAGGACGGGCTCGGCATCTACCTCGCGGGCGGGGCGAATCTGGCCGCGCAGCTGCTGGAGGAGATCGACGAGCTGGTCCTCAAGGTCTACCCGATCGTGACCGGCTCGGGCGTCCCGGTGTTCTCCGCCGAGTTCCGCGTGTTCGACTTCGCGCTCGAATCGACCCGTACCTTCGACAACGGCACGATTGTCCTGACGTACAGCAAGAAGCGGTAGGCGCAGGGCTGTTCGGGGGATCGCGCACGAACGGGCTAAAGTCCGATCATGACAGGAGAGCCATGGGCCGGCTGGTATCGCGACCGCGAGGGTTCGGTCGCCGTCACCTTCACGGCGGACGGACAGCGGCTGCGCACCCGCATCAGGGGAGTCGGCTTCGAGGGTGACAGCTTCGACGCGCTCGACCCGGTGGCCGCGCTGCCGGCGGACGGGGCGGGGTTCACCCTGTCGGGCGGCTCGTTGTGCGACTGCGTGTTCGAGTGGGACATCCCGATACCGGTGTACGCCGACGGGCGGGTCCACCGCGCCGTCCTCAGCTGCCTGCTCGCCCTCGGGCGGCCGCTTCCCTCGGGCGGCATCGACCGCGAACACCTCGCGCTGGCACTGCACTTCGACGGTGCGGTGTACGCGTCGGAGCGCGCCGAGAACGACTTCGAGCGCGCTCTGACGGTGATCCAGCGGAGCCTGCCGGCCGGTGCGTATCTGCGGGCCTGCATCTCCTGCGCCTTCTCCGACTACCACCCCTCGGGGAGCGGGCTGTTCGGCAACCTGGCCTGCTTCCGCAGGACGAAGGACGAGTACCGGGCGGTCGGGGGAGAGCGGGAGCTGTTCGAGCTGTGGGACCTGCGCTCCGGTTTCGTCCAGGAGACGTGGGCGTGCCCGGACTTCGAACGCAGGCCGGCGCGGGGGCCCGGGACGGGGTACCGCGGCGCGTTCCCGTATGTGCGGGAGGAAACCGCGGAGACGGCGCCCGGCGGCGGGCCGTCGGAGCCCCTGGCCGCGGAGGCGGCCGGCTAGGCGGGTCCGGGTGTCCTCCCGGGGCTCCGGACCCGTGATCCCGGTCATCGAGCGGCCGGACGGGCAAAGCTGCCGCAGCGGCCCTGCCCGGCCCGAGGCGGTCGCCGTCGGTCCGGAGGGGCCGCTCTTCCCGTTCCGGCAGGACGATGCCCCGTACCCGCAAGGCCGCTCTCCTGGCGGCTGACGGCGTCTCGGGTCGGCCTCGGGGCAGGTTTTACGCGCCGGCCCCGACGAGGCGCTCCACCTCCTCGCGGGCATGGGCGAAGGGGTCTTCGAGGATACCGAGGCCGTGTGTGACGAGCGCTCCCTCGTGGAGCAGCATGAGGATGCCGCCCAGCCGGGCCGCCCCGTCCCGGTCTCCGCTCCGGCCCTTGCCCCGGTTGTTGCCGACGCCCCGGGCGAGGTCGGTGAAGAGGGCGAGCATCCACTTCTTCTGGCCGGTGATGATCGCGTACGCAGGGTGGGACGGATCGCTGATCTCGGCGCGCGCGTTGACCATGCCGCACCCCCTGGGGCTCTTCTCGCGCGCCCACGTGCGCGAGGCGTCGAAGACGGCCAGGATCCTGTCCGCGGGATCCTGTACGGACTCCAGCCGCTCGACCATGAAGGCCCGCCAGCGCTCGTCCCGGGCGGCGAGGTACTCCACGACGATCTGCTCCTTGGAGCCGAAGCGGTCGTAGAGCGTCTTCTTGGTGACGCCCGCCTCCGCGGCGATCAGGTCGACCCCCACGGCGTGGATGCCGCGCTCGTAGAAGAGGCGCGAGGCCGCGTCCAGGGCGCGCTGCGCGCCGGGGGTCATGGCGATGCGGCGGGGCTTCGCGGTGCTGCTGCTCATGGTCCCCACCCTATCCACCCGATATACCGATCTGTATAGTGCCGCCCCGTGGGGGTAGACCGTCCTGTATACCCGCGAGAGGTGGTGGCTCTTGTGAACGTTCTGCTGTCCGGCGCATTCGTGCTCTGCTGGAGTTCCGGGTTCATCGGAGCCAAGCTCGGTGCGGGAAGCGCCGACGCGGTGACCATCCTGATGTGGCGCTTCCTGCCGCTGGCCGCCGTCCTGGCCGCGGTCGCCGCCACTCTCACCAGAACCGCGTGGCGCGGCCTGACCGCCCGCGACCTGCTGCGCCAGTCGGTGATCGGCGCGCTCTCCCAGAGCGGCTACCTGCTCACCGTCTACTACGCGATCCAGCTGGGCGTCTCCAGCGGTACCACCGCCCTGATCGACGGCACCCAGCCGCTGGTCGCGGGAGCTCTCGCGGGCCCGCTCCTGCACCAGTACGTCTCGGTACGCCAGTGGCTCGGTCTGTGCCTCGGTGTGAGCGGCGTGGCGATGGTCGCACTGGCCGACGCGGGGGCCACCGAAGGCGTCGCTCCATGGGCGTACGCGATTCCGTTCCTCGGCATGCTCTCTCTGGTCGCGGCGACGTTCCTGGAAGGACGCTCCCGTACACCGGTCGCGCCCTCGGTGGCTATGACCGTCCACTGCGCCACCAGCGCGGTCCTCTTCACCGCCCTCGCCACGGCCGCCGGCGCCGCGCTGCCGCCCGCCGAACCGTCGTTCTGGCTGGCGGTCGGCTGGCTCGTGGTGCTCGCCACCCTCGGCGGGTACGGCCTGTACTGGCTGGTCCTGCGGCGCTCCGGGGTGACCGCGGTCAACACGCTCATGTTCCTGATGGCACCGGTCACCGCGGTCTGGGGCGCCCTGGTGTTCGGCGAGCCCTTCGGCGCGCAGACCGCCGTGGGGCTGGTGGCCGGCCTGGCCGCCGTTGTGATCGTCCGGAGTGGAGACGGAGGCGAAGGCGGAGGCAAGGGCGAAGGTGGTGACGGTGACGCTGCCCGTGACCGTCACCGTCACCGTCACCGTACGAAGGAATGCTCTCCGGCCGAAGTCCATTGACGCTGTAAGGGGGCGGCCACCACCGCCGCCCGGCGTGCCCGGCGGTTCGCCGCCGTACCGGCGGAAGCGCAATCAGCAGCAAAGGACATCATCATGATTCCAGCCATCGCCGTCACCGGAGCGAGCGGTGAGATCGGCGGCCGCGTCGCACGCCGTCTCGCCGGCGCCGGCATCTCCCAGCGGCTCCTCGGCCGCGACCCCTCCCGGCTGCCCGACCTGCCCGGCGCGGTCAAGGCGCCGCCCGCCTCCTACGGCGACGCACAGGCGGTCCGCGCCGCCGTGGACGGTGCCCGCACGCTCTTCCTCGTCTCCGCGCACGAGAGCGCCGACCGCGTGCGCGAGCACAGGAACGCCGTGGACGCGGCCGTCGCGGCGGGCGTCGAACGGATCGTGTACGTGTCGTTCCTGGGAGCGGCGCCGGACGCGACGTTCACCTTCGCCCGCGACCACTGGCACACCGAGCAGCACATCCGCGCCACCGGCGTGCCCCACACCTTCCTGCGCGACAGCTTCTACCAGGCAGCTTTCCCCGCCATGGCGGGCAAGGACGGCGTGATCCGCGGCCCGGGCGGTGAAGGCCGCGTCTCGGCCGTCGCGCACGAGGACATCGCGGACGCGGCGACCGCCGTACTCCTCGCCGAGGTCGAGGGCCGCGGCGGTCACGAGGGCGCCACGTACGACCTGACCGGCCCCCGGGCCCTGTCGTTCGCCGAGATCGCGGCGGAGCTGAGCCGGGCCGCCGGACGCCCGGTCACCTACGTACCTCAGACGCGTGAGGAGGCGTACGCCTCGCGGGCGGTGTACGACGCCGAGCCGTGGGAGGTCGAGGGCTGGGTGTCGTCGTACGAGGCCATCGCGAACGGCGAGATGGAGGCCGTCTCCGACGCCGTGCCCCGCCTGACCGGCCGCCCGGCCACCGGCTTCGCCGAGTTCCTCCGCGAAAACCCCGGCAGCTACCGGCACTTGCTCGGTTAGGGGCGGCCGGGTCCGTTAGGGTCCGGTCCCATGCGAACGCGGATGCGGGTGGACACGGCCGAGCGCAGGGCACGTCTGGCGTGGCGGCACCGGCTGGCGGTGGAGGCCAGGTCCGACGACCCGGTGGAGGTCGCGCGCGACCTGGTGGCGCTGCACGGCACCGATCCGTCGTCCGTCCATCTCGGCGCACTGGTGCGGATGAGGGCGGGCGGCGTCGCGGACGTCGAACGCGCGCTGTACGAGGACCGCTCGCTGCTGCGGCTGCTCGGCATGCGCCGCACGGTGTTCGTCACCTCCCTCGACGTCGCCCCGGTCGTCCAGGCGGCCTGCTCGCGCGCGGTGGCCGCGCGCGAGCGCCGCAAGCTGCTGGAGTTCCTGGCCGCCACGGGCGTCGCCGCCGACGCGGCCGGCACCGAGGAGTGGCTCGCGGGAGCCGAGCGGGCGGCGCTGGCGGCACTGGAGGCCGGGGGCGAGCTCACGGCCGCGGAACTGGCGGCGGCCGACCCCCGGCTGGGCACCGAGATCGTACTGTCGAAGGGCAAGGCGTACGAGGGCCGCCAGAAGGTCGCCAGCCGTCTGCTGCTCCTGCTCGCCGCCGAAGGGCTGGCGGTACGGGGCCGGCCGCGCGGATCGTGGACGTCCCACCAGTACCGCTGGTCACCCCTGACCCGGTGGTGTCCGGACGGCCTGGCCGAACCGGACACCCAGGAAGCCGAGACCGACCTGGCCAGGCGCTGGCTGCGCACCTTCGGCCCCGGCACGGCCGACGATCTGCGCTGGTGGACCGGGTGGACCAAGACCCAGGTCAAGCGGGTCCTGGCCGGACTGCGCCCGGTCGAGGCCGACCTGGAGGGCGGCGGCACCGGCCTGCTGCTCCCCGACGACCTCGAACCGACGCCCGCCCCCGCGCCGTGGGCCGCGCTGCTGCCCGCTCTCGACTCGACCCCGATGGGCTGGCACGCACGCGACTGGTACCTCGGCGAGCACGCACCCCGCCTCTTCGACCGCGCGGGCAACATCGGCCCCTCCGTGTGGTGGAACGGCCGGATCGTCGGCGGCTGGGCGCAGGACGGGGCGGGCGAGATCGTCTGCCGCTACCTGGAGGACGTGGGCCGGGACGCCGAGGCCGCCGTACGCGCGGAGGCCGAGCGCCTCGCCCCGCTGCTGGCGGGCGTACGGCTGACGGCGCGCACACGGGGCAAGACGTGGCTGGAGGAGGAACTGACCGCCTGACACCGTGACGCCGTGACACCGGCCGTGGCGTCAGGCGGCGTCAGCGGGCCGACTCGTAGGTGATCTCCTCGGTCGGGCACTCCGCGACCAGGTTCCGCAACGCCGCCAGCTCGTCCGCGTCCACGGCCAGCTTCCAGCGCCCCTTCACCGCCGCCCACTCGGCGACGTACCGGCAGTCCGCGCTGTCGTCCGTCGGCTCCCACCGCGCCGGGTCCTTGTCCCCCTTGGCCCGCTTCACCGAGGCGGTCACGGCGGCGAGCGTCCTCGGGTCGGCCATGTCGTTCGCGTACTGCTGCCGCTCCTCGTCGCTCCACCCCGACGCCCCGCTGCGCCACGCCTCCGCGAGCGGCACCAGGTGGTCGACGTCGAGGGCTCCGGCGCCGGAGTGGTCCCTCTTGTCGTAGTAGGAGTGCCACGCGCCTCCCGTGATGGTGCACCGCCCGTCGACGGCGGGCGGCGTGGTCGCCTCCGCGATGACCACTTCCGCCCGTGTGTCGCAGCCGTCCTGGTCCGGGTCGGTCCAGTGCGTGAACCTGTCGCTGCCGTACCCGGCGCTGTCCTCGGCGGCGACGGGCAGGCTTTCGACGGCTTTCGCGACCGTCGTACTGACCGTGTCGCCGGGCGCGGCCACCGCACCCGGCGCCGCACCGGCGACGACTGCGGCTGCGACTGCGGCTGCGGCTGCGGCTGCGGCGAGGAGCGTTGGCACCAGGGAGCTGAGCTTGCGCATACGGGTCCCTCCCTCTCGTACGGACGGACCAGTAGTAGCGAGCCCTGTTGTCCCGACACGCCGGAGAGCCCGCACAAGTCACCCGTGTGGGTGGGCCCCTGCGAAGAGCCGATGAGCGTCGCCGGTCAGTAAACGTAGACGTACTGGCAGACGTACTGATGGAGGACGTCGACCGAAGGCGACGGATGGCTCTCAGTGGTGCCGCTGAGGTGCACCCCACGCGACAGATGCGTCGCAGGCGTGGGGCCCACTTGGCTGTACCGAGGTGACGATCACTCCGCTGATCTGGGGTTTTTGCGCTGCTTGGCATGGAAGCGCGCTTTCTTCTGACGATTCCCGCACGTGTTCATCTCGCACCATCTGCGGGTGCGGCTTTGGCTGGTGTCGAAGAAGGCGGCCTGGCAGGTTGGTGATGCGCACAAGGCCAATTTTCCGTCTCGTTCGCCTGCGATGATGCTGACCGCGTCGGCGGCGATCACGCTGAGGGCGTCTTCCACGCGGGACGCCGAGCCAAGTCGCCATTCCCGATCGCCCTCGGGCGTCAGGACAGCAGCGGCCCGGCCCTGAATGCTGCATTCATTGATGACCTGGACAGCAGACGCAGGGAGAGCGTCCTGGATCGCGGCCGCTGTCGCGGCGGCGTGAATCGACTCCCTCAGTGCCCGGGCGAGGTCGAGCTGGGCAGGGGTGCAGTCCTCCACGGCCAGGCCGTTCACTGCCAGCCAGTCGACGAGTCGCTGCGGCGTGGGAATGCGCTCCACAGCGTCGCCACGACGCTCCGTCAGAGTCGCCGTGAAGCTGGTCGCCAGCACGCTGCCGAGGCGAAATTCAGGAAACCCACCATGCATGGAACCACCTTAGCTGGTTGCTCGCCGGGATGGAGGCATGTTAGAACCGTCTTAGCCGGTTCACGATAGGCGTAGCCGGTTCCGCGACGGCCAGGAGGTCTCATGCCCCGTCCAGCCAGCGACGTGGAAGCAGTGGAAGCATTTGAAGCCCATGCGACTGACGCCGACCTCGACGATCTGCGCGCGCGACTGGCCGCAGCGCGGCTGCCGGAGGCCGAGACGGTCGTTCGCGCCGTGCCCGGCCCCCGCCGATGGGAACAGGGCGTTCCTCTCGCCGACCTCGTCGATGTCGTGAATTACTGGCGCACCGGGTACAACTGGCGGTCGTTCGAAGAACGCCTTGACCGGATCGGCCAGTTCCGCACGACCATCGATGATCTGGGAATCCACTTCCTGCACCGCCGATCCGCGCGCGTGGATGCCACTCCTCTGATCTTGACGCACGGCTGGCCGGGCAGCATTGCCGAGTTCGTCGATGCAGTGGACGAGCTGGCGGATCCGAAAGACGCAGACGCGCCGGCGTTCCACGTCGTGGTCCCGTCGCTGCCAGGCTTTGGTTACAGCGACAAGCCGGCCACCACCGGATGGGGAACCGAGAAGATCGCGGCCGCATGGGTGGAACTGATGGGAAGGCTCGGCTACAGCAAGTTCGTAGCCCACGGCGGCGACTGGGGAGGCAACATCACCACGGTTCTCGCCGGCAGGTTCCCGGCCCACGTGCTCGGCATCCACACATTGTTCGCGGAGGCGCCGCCCGGGCTGACCACGGACGGGCTGACAGCGGTCGAGCGCAAGTGGACCGAGGAAACCCGCGATTTCTGGCGCCACCGCGCGGCGTACGCGAAGCAGCAGGCGACCCGACCGCAGACCATCGGCTACTCGCTCGTCGATTCACCGGTCGGGCTTCTTGCCTGGATCCTTGACAAGTTCGCCGAGTGGTCGGACACCGAAGACAGTCCGTTCGAGACGATTTCCATGGACAGGATTCTTGACGACGTCACCCTGTACTGGCTGACGCGGACCGGCGCATCGGCGGCCCGCATCTACTACGAAAGCCACAACTCGCTGGACCCGGAACTCCGGGTCGACGTCCCGTCGGCCATCAGTATGTATCCCCGCGACATCGAGAAGTGTCCGCGCCCCTGGGCGCAGGAGCGGTACCGGCAGATCGTCCGATGGAGGTCGCCCGAAAGCGGGGGGCATTTCCCGTCACTGGAGGTCCCCGAGTATTTCGTCAAGGACCTGCAAGAGGGCCTCGCGGCAGTACTGGCCGCTCATCGGTGAACGCGGCTGGGCGCCGCGCCGGGTGCCGGCACCCGATCACCGCCTGATCCGGCCCGAGGCGTTGCCCGACGGCTTCCGGACCGGGATCGTCGAGACGGCAGGACGTGGTCGGACAGGGCGAGGTCCGCCAAGGCCGGTTCAACGGCCTGCTGGTGGTCCGTCCGGAGGTGGCGGGGGTTCCTCGGCTGCTCCCGCCGGTGGCTCGTGCCGTTCGGCGGCGGCCCGGGGCAAGGCAGAGCGGGTGCAGGGCCGTGAAGAGCCTGCCCTCATCCCTCATCGCAGGCGGGGCGAACGTGAAGCAGGTCCCGCTCGTACTCGGCCACGTGTCCGCCGTCATCACGCTGCGGGTCCATGCCCGCCCGCGGCCGGGAAAAAGAAGACCGCACCCGCTCCGTCATGACCGCCGTGGACGGCGGCCCGCGGACCGGGTGCGGACAGGGGGTGGGCGCTGCGGCCCGCGCGGGCGCGGGTCGGGCGGCCCGGGCCCGGTCAAGCCTTCTTGGTCTCCCAGAAGATCTTGTCGATCTCGGCGATGTAGTCCAGCGCCTTCTGGCCCGTCGCCGGGTCGGTCGAGGCCTTGGCGGCGCTGAGTGCCTTGAGGGCGTCGTTGACGAGCTGGTGCAGCTCCGGGTACTTCTCGAAGTGCGGGGGCTTGAAGTAGTCGCTCCACAGCACCGAGACGTGGTGCTTGGCGAGCTCCGCGCGCTGCTCCTTGATGACCGTGGCGCGCGCCTGGAAGTGCGCGTCGTCGTTGGCCTGCATCTTTTCCTGCGTGGCCTTGACCGACTCGGCCTCGATGCGGGCCTGGGCCGGGTCGTACACGCCGCAGGGCAGGTCGCAGTGTGCGCTGACCTTCACCTTGGGGGCAAACAGGCGGGAGAGCATGTAAGAGCTTCCTTCCTCGTGATCGTCTTCTCAGGGGCGACATTACTCCGTGAGAGACGGCTTTTCGCGGGTGCCCCCATGGGCTTAGGTCAAAAGTCCAGGGTCAGTATGGGACTGGTGGAGGATCGGACCGGGAGGTGCCGGATGGTGGATCAGGGGCAGGAACCGACCGCGATGTTCGGGGTGGCCGAGGTGACGGGTCTTTCCATGGTGCCGACGCTGCTGCACCGCGATCAGCTGCTCGTGCACTACGGAGCGACGCTGCGGCCTGGTGATGTGGCCGTACTGCGCCACCCCCTCCAGCAGGACCTGCTCATCGTGAAGCGGCTGGCCGAGCGGCGTGACGCCGGCTGGTGGGTGCTCGGCGACAACCCGGACGCCGAGGTCGTGGACAGCCGGGCCTTCGGCGCGGTGCCGGCCGAGCTGGTGCTGGGGCGGGTGCGGGCGCGGTACCGGCCGGTCCGGGCCGGGCGTCAGAGGTCGGTCGGGGTGGTGCTGTCCTGGCTGGTGTCGGCCGTGCGCCCCGTGCTCACCGACCGCTCCGTCTCCAGGCGCTTGCGCGCGCGGTAGGCGGCGACGTTGGCGCGGGTCGCGCAGCGGTCGGAGCAGTAGCGGCGCGAGCGGTTGGTGGACGTGTCCAGATAGGCGTTGCGGCACGGGGCCGCCTGGCACAGGCCGAGGCGGTCCGCGCCGTGCTCGGTGAGGTGGAAGGCGAGACCCATCGAGGCGATGGCGGCGTAGCCGGCGGTCGCGTTGGACGGGTGGTCGGCGAGGTGCATGTGCCAGTCGGGGCGGCCGTCCTCCTTGAGCGTCCCGTGGCCGGAGATCTGCGGGCTGACAGGGAACTCCAGCAGGAGCGAGTTCAGCAGGTCGACGGCGAGCGTCTCGTCGCCCGTGTCCGCCGCCTCGAAGACCGCGCGCAGGCGGGCCCGTACGGACCGGAAGCGGGTGACGTCCGCGTCCGTGGCGCGGCGGCCCGCCGACGTGTTGCCGCCGAAGAGGGATCGGACCGCCTCCACCGACGTGAGGGTGTCCTTGTTGCGGGCCGGCTCCTCGCTGTTGACCAGGCGCACGGCATAGTCCGAGTAATAGGCCAGTTCCACTTGTAGTCCTTACGAGGGCGGTCTAAAGTCTGCGTAATGGGTGGTTCTGCTTCGAGGGTATTACGGAATGGAGTGGAGGGGTTCTGATGGCGGAGACGGACGCGGCGGCGGGAACCGACTGGGCGGCCTGGCAGGAGAGCTGGGACCGGCAGCAGGAGTGGTACATGCCCGACCGCGAGGAGCGGTTCCGGGTGATGCTGGACATGGTCGAGGCGCTGGTCGGCCCCGAGCCGAGGGTGCTGGATCTGGCGTGCGGTACGGGAAGTATCACGGACCGGCTGCTCAAGCGGTTCCCGAAGGCCACCAGTACGGGCGTCGACCTCGACCCGGCACTGCTCGCCATCGCCCAGGGGTACTTCGACGGGGACGAGCGGGTCACCTTCGTGACGGCCGACCTGAAGGACCCGGACTGGACCCGTGCGCTGCCGTACGAGTCGTACGACGCCGTCCTCACGGCCACCGCGCTGCACTGGCTGCACAGTGATCCGCTCACCACCCTGTACGGGCAGCTCGGCGGCCTCGTGCGCGCCGGCGGCGTCTTCATGAACGCCGACCACATGATCGACGGGACCACCCCGCGCATCAACGCGGCCGAGCGCGCCCACCGCCACGCGCAGATGGACCGCGCCAAGGCCGAGGGCGCGGTGGACTGGGCCGAATGGTGGGCCCTGGCCGCCAAGGACCCCGTACTCGCGGAGCCGACCGCCAAGCGGTTCGAGATCTACGGCGAGCACGCCGACGGCGACACCCCGAGCGCCGAGTGGCACGCGCGGACCCTGCGCGAGACCGGCGGGTTCGCAGAGGCGCGGGCCGTGTGGCGCTCGCCCTCGGACGCGCTGGTGCTGGCGGTGAAGTAGGAGCAGGGACGGATACGCGAGAGGGCGGTACGGACCATCCGGTCCGTACCGCCCTCTCGCGTTCAGCTACAGCACCTGCGACAGGAACGCCTTCGTGCGGTCGTGCTGCGGGTTCGTCAGTACGTCGCGCGGGTTGCCCGCCTCGACCACCACGCCGTCGTCCATGAAGACCAGCGCGTCACCGACCTCACGGGCGAAGCCCATCTCGTGCGTGACGACGATCATCGTCATGCCGTCCTCGGCGAGACCGCGCATCACGTCGAGCACGTCGCCCACCAGCTCGGGGTCGAGCGCCGACGTCGGCTCGTCGAAGAGCATCAGCTTCGGCTCCATCGCCAGCGCGCGGGCGATCGCCACGCGCTGCTGCTGGCCGCCGGAGAGCTGCGACGGGTAGTTCTTCGCCTTGTCGCCCAGGCCGACCCGGTCCAGCAGACGCTCGGCCCGCTCGCGGGCCACCGCCTTCGTCTCACCCTTGACCTGGATCGGGGCCTCCATGACGTTTTCGAGCGCCGTCATGTGCGGGAAGAGGTTGAAGCGCTGGAAGACCATGCCGATGTCCCGGCGGTGCGCCGCGACCTCGCTGTCCTTCAGCTCGTAGAGCTTGTCGCCCTTCTCGCGGTAGCCCACGAGCCGGCCGTCGACCGAGAGCCGGCCGGCGTTGATCTGCTCCAGGTGGTTGATGCACCGCAGGAACGTGGACTTGCCGGAGCCGGACGGGCCGACCAGGCAGAACACCTCACGCGGGGCGACCTCCAGGTCGATGCCCTTGAGGATGTGTGCGGCACCGTAGGACTTGTGTACGCCCTCGGCCTTCACCATGGCGGTCATGTCATACCCCCCTGGGGCTGGTGAGGGACAGCATGTTCGCCTTGACCTTCTGCCACGGAGTGGGTGGCAGTGTCCGCAGCGAACCCCGTGCGTAACGGCGCTCCAGGTAGAACTGGCCGACGCTGAAGATGCTGGTCAGTACGAGGTACCAGACCGAAGCCACGAGCAGCAGCTCCATCACGGCGAACGACGTGGAGCCGATGTTCTGCGCCGCTCGCGTGAGGTCGACGTACGAGACGACCGCCACCAGGGACGACGTCTTGAGCAGGTTGATGAACTCGTTCCCGGTCGGCGGCACGATCACCCGCATCGCCTGCGGCAGCACCACGCGCCGCATGGTCTTGCCGTTGTTCATCCCGAGGGCGTGCGCCGCCTCGGTCTGGCCCTCGTCCACCGACTGGATGCCGGCGCGGACGATCTCGGCCATGTACGCGCCCTCGTTCAGGCCCAGACCCAGCAGGGCGACCATGAACGGCGTCATGACGTCGACCATCTCGTCCTTGTAGATCGGCCCGAGGTTGACGTACTCGAAGACCAGGCCGAGGTTGAACCACAGCAGCAGCTGCACCAGCACCGGAGTGCCGCGGAAGAACCAGATGTAGAGCCAGGCCACGGCCCCGGTGACGGGGTTCTTCGACAGTCGCATGATCGCGAAGACGATGCCCAGTACGAGGCCGATGGCCATCGACAGCACGCTGATCAGCAGCGTGCGGCCCATGCCCCCCAGGATGCGGTCGTCGAAGAGGAAGTCTCCGACCGTGTCCCAGCGGATGTTGCCCTGCGCGAACGCGTAGACCAGCATGCCGAGCAGCGCGACCACGATCACGCCGGAGACCCAGCGGCCCCAGTGGCGGACCGGGATGGCCTTGATCTGCTCGGGGGGAGCGGTGACAGCGGTGGTGGCTGCGCCCTTGGCGGCCGGGGAGTCCTCGGGGGGCTCTTCGGCGGGCGCCTTGTCGAACTTGTCAGTCACAGTGACTGCCCTTCAGTGAACGCTTGAGGCGGGAAACGCCGTGATCTACTTGCCGGCGTTGACGGTCGCCTCGGTGACGGCGCTGTCCTTGACGTCCCACTTCTCCAGGACCTTCTCGTACTCGCCGTTCTTGATGATCGCGTCCAGAGCTGCCTTGAGCGCGTCGCGGAGCTCGGTGTTCTCCTTGTTGACGGCGATGCCGAACGGGCCGGCGCCGATCTGGTCACCGGCGACCTCGAAGTCCTTGCCGCCGCCCGCGGTCTTCGCGATGTGGGCCGCGACCGGGTAGTCGTTGAGGTCGGCCACGGCGCCGCCGATCTTCACGCGGGTCTGCGCCTCGGCGTCGGTGTCGAACGACGCGATCTCAAGCTTCTTCTTGCCGCACTTCTTGGCCTGGTCCTTGAAGGTGTCCTCGTAGATCGTGCCGCGCTGGACGGCGACCTTCTTGCCGCACAGGTCGTCGAGGGACTTGATGTTCTCGGGGTTGCCCTTCTTGACCAGCAGCGAGACGCCCGACTCGAAGTAGTCGACGAAGTCGACACCCTTGCCGGCCTTCTTGCCCTTGTCGTCCAGGCCCTCCTGGCGGGCCTTGGTGTCGCTCATGGCCGACATGACGATGTCCTGGCGGCCGGTGTTCAGCGACGTGATCAGACCGTCGAAGGTACCGCTGGTGAACTCGAACTCGACGCCGAGCTCCTTGCCCAGGGCCGCGGCGATGTCGGGGTCGATCCCGACGATCTTGCCGCCCTCCTCGTACTCCATCGGAGCGTAGGCGGCGTCCGTACCGACCTTGATCTTGCCGGCGTCCTGGTACTTCTTCGGCAGCTTGTCGAAGAGGGGGGCGCTGGACGACTTCGTGCCCTTGGTCTCCTTGGTACCCGAGCCCGAGCCGGTCTGATCACCGCAGGCGGTCAGCAGCATCGTGCCGGCGACCGCGATCGCGCCGACCGCGACAATCCGGGACTTCCTGGCGGCCGAGCGACGGGTGGAGCTTGCGGTCATGGTTGGTTCCTCCGGCGGGAAAAAGGGAGTGGCCGAGCGGTCGGGCACACACCTTCGGGTGTCTCGACCTTGTGCGATTACCGGCATCTTGCCATTCGGACTAGCCCATTCAGGTGCTGAGTCATGTCAAAATCGGGTAACGGGTGACCTCCGAATCCCAACGGGCCGGTACATCAAGGCCGGATCATCTGTTGGCTACCGCCCTTTCGGCCGGAGAATTTCCGGTCCGTCTCGTCATGTGGATGCTAATTGTGTCGCCAAACGGACTTGTCCGCACATGCGTGTATGAGTCGTCACACTTGAGCGATACGGGCTCGTCGGCGGTGCCTTCGGTCAGGTAGAAAAGACGTTTACACCCCTCATCCGGGGCTCAGGGCGCGTGTGCGGCGCGCCCGCGCGTACGTACCTCCTCCCTGTCAAGGCGGGCCAACCGCCGGCGCGGGGAACGGACGCGGTGCCCGCCCACCCCTCCTCAACCAGGAGCGGCCACCCTCAATTGATGAAGACTTAAGGGGTCAGACACATGGCAGCGGAGATCGTCAATCCTCGCAGCGACAGCAGTACGGACCGCAGTGCGGACAGCGGTGCGCAAGGGGCTCCGGAGGAGCCCTTCGATCCGGCCTTCGCCCTGCACCGCGGCGGCAAAATGGCCATTCAGGCGACCGTGCCCGTGCGCGACAAGGACGACCTGTCCCTCGCGTACACGCCGGGCGTCGCCAAGGTGTGCAGCGCGATCGCAGAGAAGCCCGAGCTCGTCGACGACTACACGTGGAAGTCGAACGTCGTGGCCGTCGTGACGGACGGCACGGCGGTTCTCGGGCTCGGCGACATCGGGCCCGAGGCCTCGCTCCCCGTCATGGAGGGCAAGGCGATTCTTTTCAAGCAGTTCGGCGGCGTGGACGCGGTCCCGATCGCGCTCGCGACGACCGACACGGACGAGATCATCGAGACCGTCGTGCGGCTCGCCCCGTCCTTCGGGGGTGTGAACCTGGAGGACATCTCGGCGCCGCGCTGCTTCGAGATCGAGCGCCGGCTCCAGGAGGAGCTGGACATTCCGGTCTTCCACGACGACCAGCACGGTACGGCCGTGGTCACCCTGGCCGCGCTGCGCAATGCCGCCCGGCTCACCGGCCGTACGCTCGGCGACCTGCGCGCGGTGATCTCGGGCGCGGGTGCGGCCGGGGTCGCCATCGCGAAGTTCCTGCTGGCGGCGGGGCTCGGTGACGTGGCGGTGGCGGACCGCAAGGGCATCGTCAGCCGGGACCGCGAGGACCTGACGGACGTCAAGCGCGAGCTGGCCGAGATCACGAACCGGGCCGGGCTGTCCGGCTCGCTGGAGTCCGCGCTGGCCGGCGCCGACGTCTTCATCGGCGTCTCCGGCGGTACGGTGCCGGAGCCCGCGGTGGCGTCGATGGCGCCGCAGTCGTTCGTGTTCGCCATGGCCAACCCGAACCCCGAGGTCCACCCGGACGTCGCGCACAAGTACGCGGCGGTCGTCGCCACCGGGCGCAGCGACTACCCGAACCAGATCAACAACGTCCTGGCCTTCCCGGGGATCTTCGCGGGCGCGCTCCAGGTGCGGGCCTCCCGCATCACCGAGGGCATGAAGATCGCGGCGGCGAACGCGCTGGCGGACGTCGTCGGCGACGCGCTGGCCGCGGACTACGTCATCCCGTCCCCCTTCGACGAGCGCGTCGCTCCGGCCGTCACGGCGGCCGTGGCGGCGGCGGCTCGCGCGGAGGGTGTCGCGCGACGGTAGCCACCGGCTCCGCCTGTGACGGGCCGTGCCGTGTCCCCGCGAGGGGGCGCGGCACGGCCCTCGCCTTCGGGGCGTGCGGGTGCCCCACGCCCTACCCCCGCTCGTGTGAGCGACGCGCGTCACACCCGTGCGTGGTTCCGTCGCGCGGCGGGCCGCCCTATCGTCATGGTCATGTTCGCCGCCTACGCCGCCCGCATCGACCGCGACCAGCCGCTGAACGGCCTCGAACTGGGCGAACGCCCGGCGCCCGAGGCGAAGCCCGGCTGGACCACCGTCACCGTCAAGGCCGCCTCCCTCAACCACCACGACCTCTGGTCGCTGCGCGGCGTCGGGCTCGGCGAGGAAGCCCTGCCGATGATCCTCGGCTGCGACGCCGCCGGGATCGACGCCGACGGCAACGAGGTCGTCGTGCACTCCGTCATCGGTGAGACCGGGCACGGCGTGGGGCCGCGCGAGAAGCGGTCGATCCTGACCGAGAAGTACCAGGGCACCTTCGCCGAACAGGTCACCGTCCCGGCGTGGAACGTGCTGCCCAAGCCCAGGGAGCTGTCCTTCGCGGAGGCCGCCTGCCTGCCGACCGCCTGGCTCACGGCGTACCGGATGCTGTTCACCAACGCCGGCGTACGCCCCGGCGACAGCGTCCTCGTCCAGGGCGCCGGCGGCGGTGTCGCGACCGCCGCGATCGTGCTCGGCAGGGCGGCGGGCCTGCGGGTGTACGCCACCAGCCGCGACGAGGCCAAGCGCAAGCGGGCGGTCGAGCTGGGCGCGGTGGAGGCGTTCGAGCCGGGCGCGCGGCTGCCGCAGCGGGTGGACGCGGTGATCGAGACCGTCGGCGCCGCCACCTGGTCGCACTCGGTGAAGTCCCTGCGGCCCGGCGGCACGCTGGTGATCTCGGGGGCGACGAGCGGCCCGAACCCGCCGTCCGCCGAGCTCAACCGGATCTTCTTCCTGGAGCTCAGGGTCGTCGGCTCGACGATGGGTTCCAAGGACGAGCTGGAGGACCTGCTCTCCTTCTGCGCGGCGACGGGCGTGCGCCCGGTCATCGACGAGGTGCTGCCCCTGGACCGCGCCCGCGAGGGCTTCGAGCGGATGGCGGGCGGCGACCTCTTCGGGAAGATCGTGCTGACGACCCCTTGATGGGGCGCCGGTTCTGCTGATGTGCTCTCCGGCACGCGACGACGACGTGGTGCTGGAGGGTTTCCTGTGCGAACTGTCCGCAGAATGTGCGCAGTTGTCTGTGCGGTCGCGCTGGCCGCGGGGGTCCTCGCCCCGGCGGCCGGCGCGCGCGAACGCGACCCCGGCGGCGGAAGCGTCGGCGGCGACGGGATCCCGCGGCTCACCGACGACCGCGGGCGCGTCCTCACCCTGCGCGGCTGGAACGTCGAGGACAAGGCGAACCGCGGCGACAAGGCGCTCTCCGCCATCACCGAGAAGCACTTCCGCGACCTGAACGCCCGCGGCTTCAACTTCGCCCGCCTCCTCGTCTTCTGGGACGACCTGGAGCCCCGGCGCGGGCAGTACAGCGCGGCGTACCTCCGCAGGATCGAGCGGATCCTGGACTGGGCCGGGAAGTACGGCGTCCAGGTGCTGATCGACGCCCACCAGGACGTCTTCGGCCCGGCCTTCGGCCATCGCGGCATCCCGGAGTGGGCGACGCGCACCGACGGGCTGCCGTTCACGCCCAGCCCCGACGACTGGTTCTCCGAGTACTTCCAGCCGGCCGTGCAGCGCGCCTTCACCCACCTCTACGAGGACCCGGACCTCCGGCGCGCGCAGGCCGCCATGTGGCGGGTCCTCGCCGACCGGTTCGAGGACCATCCGGCGGTGCTCGGGTACGACCTGATCAACGAGCCGATGGGGGAGCTGAGGGAGGGCGAGGACCTTCCCGCGGCCGCCCGCCGCATCGAGCGCGACCAGATCACACCGATGCACAACCGGCTGGCGGACGCGGTGCGTTCGGTCGACCGCGACACCTGGGTGTTCGTCGAGCCGACGCCGATCGTGGGCGAGGGGGTGGAGACCGGCCTCGGGAGGATCGAGGACCCCAGGGTCGTGTACGCCCCGCACTTCTACAACACCGCGATGGAGGCGGGCGCCGACTACGACCCGGCGGCCGGCTGGATCGAGTCGTACGAGGCCGCGGTGAGGGCGTATCCGAAGGAGCACGGCATTCCGGTGGTCGTGGGGGAGTGGGGCCCGCTCAACAACTCCCTCCCGAACATGGGCCGCTTCCACCGCGAGGCGCTCGCCTCCATGAACCGCTACAGCTCCGGCTGGGCGGGCTATGTGTGGTGCTACGGCGGCGGTTACTGCGCGGTGGACGAGGCGGGGGAGTTCCGTACGAACAAGGAGCAGACGGCGTCGCCGTACGCGCCCGCCGTCGCCGGCCGGGTGCGCGGGGAGTCGTACGACCCCGCGACCCGCACCTACCGCCTGTCGTACGTCGCCTCGGGGCGCGGCGTCACCGAGCTGTCGCTGCCGTCGCGCGCCCGTGACTGGCGGGTGGAGGCGACCGGGGCGGCGTGGGTGCGAGGAGAGAGGGTCCACGCCCGGCCGGGCGCGCGGATCTCCGTGACGGTCGCTCCGGCCGGTCCCCGCCCTCCCCGCGGTGTCAATCATGGTTGACAGTCCCGGCGTGTCAACGTAAGTTGACATGCATGACCGACGCAACGGACCTCGCCGAGCGCGCGGGCGACCACGACCCCCGGGTCGGGCTGCGCGCCGTCGCCGCACTGCGGCGGCTGCTGGAGCAGCTCGAAGCCGTGCAAGTGAGAAGCGCCCGCGCCAGGGGCTGGTCGTGGCAGGAGATCGCGTCCGAGCTGGGCGTCAGCCGGCAGGCCGTCCACAAGAAGCACGGGAGGCATTGATGTTCGAGCGGTTCACGAAGAGTGCCCGGGGCGTGGTGAAGGGCGCGGTCACCCGGGCGGAACGGGCGGACGCGGACTCGGTCACCGAGGAGCACCTGCTGCTGGCCCTGCTGGACCAGGAGGGCACGCGCTCGTCCTCCGTTTTCACCTCGTTGGGGATCGCCGGGCGCAGGGAAGCGGTGACACGGGCGCTGGCCGAGGCGCGGCGCCGGGGCGGCCTCTCGAAGGCCGACCAGGAGGCGCTCGCCGGGATCGGCATCGACGTCATGGAGATCGTCTCGAAGGTGGAGGAGACGCACGGCGAGGGTGCGATGCAGGCCGGACGCGGCCCGAGGCGGGGCCTGCTGACGGGGCGCCGCCCCTTCACACGGCAGGCGAAGGGCATACTCGAGAAGTCCCTGCGCGTCGCGCTGGGCCGCGGCGACCGGCACATCGGCGACGAGCACCTGCTGCTGGCGCTGACCGCGCAGCCGGGCCCGGTGGCCGACGTGCTGACGGAGTACGGCGCGACGTACGGCGCGGTGGAGCGTGCGCTGTCGGAGGCGGCTTAGGGAGTGTCCCGGGTCCGTCCGGCGGACGAGCCCTGTGACACTTCTGTGACGGCAGCGCATTCGGGGTGTGGCCGGTGAGTGGGTAGTTTCGTACCCGCACGTCGGCACGACAGGTTGTGACCCACGCACCGGGAGGGCACGTGGCCGAGGGGCCGGAGTCGGCCAGGCGGGTCGACGAATCCGAATTCCTTGAGATGAGCGGGCAGGACCCCGCGCAGGCCCGAGTGCTGCGCAAGTCCCTGGAGGAGCTCGCCTCGGGGCGGGGCGGTGAGGCCCTCAAGGAGATGGCCCGGGAAGTCCTCTCGGGGCGCTCGGGCCTGCGGGACGCGGTGAACGTGTCGGCCTACTCCGACCAGCTCGTCGCGCAGGCGGCCCCCATGGCCGAGAAGTGGGCGGCGCTCTCCGAGGCCGAACGCGAGGCGCTTGCCGCCGAGGGCGAGCGGAGCATCGCCGAGGAGCAGAACCGCATCGACGAGGAGCGTCGCGCCGCGCCGGGCGACAGCGGCAAGAAGTCCCGCCACGACGGCCGGGGCTGGTCGCTGTACTGAACGGCGGACGGCCGCGGGGCGCGGGACGGCGTCCCCCGGCACACCAACTTTCCAGGGGCAGGAGCAGGCGGTGGGCTTTCGGGTGGAGCCGGGCGCGATCGACGGCTTTTCGAAGCTCGTCGGACGCGCCGCCGACGGCAGTACGCAGGCTGTCGCGTTCACGGGCAACGCGCAGATCGACAAGGTGGCGGGCGGACAGCTCTGGGACCTGGTCGCGGGCGACCACGACAGGTACGTGGGCGAAGCCAGGAAGGCTCTGCAGAAAGTGCAGAGGGTTCTCGGCTCCTCGGCCCAGGAACTGTCCAAGTCCGCGAAGTACTACCGTGAGACGGACCGGGGCGAGGCGTCGAAGATGGACGCCACCTTCCCCGGGTCCAAGGGAGCCGGTTCCCCGCCGGACGGCGGGAACGCGGGCGACTTCTCCGACGCGAGCAGCGCCGCGGACCTCCTGAAGACGCCGTCCGAGAGCGGCAACCCGTTGGTCCGGTACGGCCAGGGGCACGCCGACGAGTACAACATGAACCCGGTCCAGAAGACCCTCGGCAGCATCCTCGACCTCGGCAGCCCCTCGGCCATGGCGGTCGAGGCGTCCAAGCTGCTCTTCGGCTTCGACCCCTTCGGCGAGCTGAACAACTGGATCCTCGGGGACTGGAACAAGTACAACGACTGCGCCGACGTATGGGGAAGCCTCGGCGGATTCTGCGACGCGGTGGCCGCGAACCTGCGGAAGGGCACCGGGAACGTCGCCCTGACCTGGAACGGGAACGCCTCGGACGCCGCCCGGGTGTACTTCGACGAGTTCACGAAGAAACTCGACGAGTTCAAGGACACCTTCGACTCCCTGCGGACCAGCTACAAACAGGCGGCGCAACTGGCGTTCCAGTTCGCCGAGTTCCTGAAGTCCTTCATGGTCATGTTCTGCGACGCCCTGGTCACCTGGCTGGTCAACCTGGCCGCCGCCCAGGCCGCCAACCTGATTCCGGTCGGCGGGCAGGTGGCGTCGGCCGCCATGTTCGCCCTGGCCGCGGCGCAGGCGCTGCGGATCATGAAGATGTGGTCCGACGCGGCGCAGAGCTTCAACCAGATGCAGATGGCCCTGACCGCGCTCGGCCTGGTGATGTCCGCGGCGGTGAACGGCTTCTCGGCGGCGGACGGCTTCCCCGAGGTAGCCTCCAGCGGCTACGACCACGCCGCGGTCTAGGGAGGACGGACCCCGCATGCCTTTCCCGTACGGTGACATCGACAGCCTGGAGACGTTCCTCTCGAAGGTCCGCCTCGGGGCCCTCATGACCGTCCCCGCGTACCTGGCGCTCCTGTTCTTCCTCGCCGGGGAGGAGGGCTGGCACTGGAGCTTCCTCGTGCTGTGCGTACTGCCGCCCCTCACGGCGTTCCTCGGCTTCCGGGCCAAGCGCGACATCCGCCCGGGGCTCGCGACGGCGGCCCTCGCCCTGGCCGTCGCGCCCCTCCCGCTGGTCGCCGCCATCGAGCTGCTCTAGCCGTGCCGCCCGCCCGGGGCTCCCGCCTCCGGGCCGTGCCACGGCCCGGAGGAAGGCGCCCGCGAGGAGGAGGGCGAGGGGGACGCGCGGGGAGCGCCCTAGACCTCCGGGCTCCGCAGGACCGCGCCGATGTGGGCCGCCGCCGTGGACAGGTGACGGCGTGCCTCGCGGAGCTGGTCCTCCGTCACGCCCCGGTCGCGGGCCGCGTCGCGGATGTCGTCACGGAAGCGGTCCAGGAGGCGCTCCAGGTCGCGGGCCGGGTCGCCGGACGGGGGCTCCTGGGCCCACTCGGGCTCCGCGGGCGCGTCGGTACGCGGGGCCTCGGCCTCGGCGGGCTCCGTGACCGGCCCGGTGTCCGGCGCCGCGTCCCGCTCCGGTCCGGGCTGCGGCCGGCCGCCGAAGAAGCCGAACTCCTTGGTGATCTCGGCGAGACCCTCCCGTACCCCCTTCGGCCAGTCGCCCCGGGCGAAGTGGTCCTGCACCTGCTCTTGCACCCGCTGTGCGATCCGCTGCATCTGCTCCTGCGCCTTCTCCTGGGCCTGCTGGGCCTGGTGGCGCGCCTGCTGCGCGTCCTCGCGGGCGCGGCGGCTCTCGTCCTTCGCGCGGCGCGCCTGCTCCTTCCACTCCTGCTTCGCCCTGCGCAGCTCCTCCTTCGCCGCGCGCCACGCCTCGCTGTCGCCCAGCCCGTCGCCGAACGCGCCCTCGCGGCCGCTCCCCTTGGGCTGCGACGCGGCGTCGCGCAGGGTCTCGCTCGCGGCGGCCCGCATCTCGCGGCGCAGGTTGCCCGCCGCGCCGCGTACGTCGTCGCGGATCTCGGCGGCCAGCTCGGAGACCGACTCGCGGATCTCCAGCTCCAGGTCCGCCAGTTCGCCGCCGCGGCCCGCCAGTTCGGCGCGGCCCGCGTCGGTGATCGAGTAGACCTTGCGGCCGCCCTCGGTGGCGTGCGTGACCAGGCCCTCGGCCTCCAGTTTGGCGAGACGCGGGTAGACGGTGCCGGCGGAGGGGGCGTACAGGCCCTGGAAACGCTCCTCCAGGAGGCGGATCACTTCGTAACCGTGGCGCGGAGCCTCGTCGAGCAGCTTGAGGAGGTACAGGCGCAGACGGCCGTGGGCGAAGACGGGAGGCATGTCAGAGCACCTTCTTGTCGGCCGGGGTGTGGGTGGGCGGGGTGTCCGTGGGCGGGGCGCCGTCGGCCTCTGCGCCGTGCGGGTCCTGGCCGGCCGGCGGGCGGCGCAGCAGGGCGATGGCGCCGGAGACGGTCGTCGCGCGCAGCCGGCCGTCGCCCGTGCCCAGCCTGCCCGTGATCCTCTTCGCGCCCCACTGGCCGCTGACCCGCAGGCCCTCGAAGGCGTTGGAGAGGGAGCCGCTCGCCGTGTTCGCCTCGACCGTCGCGTCGGCCGGGTGCGGCAGACGGATGGCGACCCCGCCGGAGACCGTGGTCAGGGCGATGTCGGTGGGTTTCCCGGCGGGGGCCACGTCGACGACCATGTCGCCGTTGACGGAGTCGGCCCGTACGGAGGAACCGGAGCCGTCGACCACGGTCAGGTTCCCGGAGACGGAGTGGAAGCGGAGGCTGCCGGTGACGCCCTGGGCCTCCAGGCTGCCCGAGACCGTGTCGGCGCGGACGGCGCCGGAGAGGCCGACGAGGGTGGTGTCGCCGCTGATGCCGCGCACGGCCGTACGTCCGCGGATCCCGGAGACGACGGCGCCGGCGCCGATCACGCCGACCTCGACGGAGGTCCCGGCGGGGACGACGAGGGAGACGACCGCGCTGCGCTGCCGGTTCTTGGGGTCGAGCCACTTGAGGAAGTCGTGCCGGGGCAGGTCCTCGTACGCGACGGTGAGGGTGCCGTCCCGGTGGGTCACGGTCAGCGGCGGGCCCTCGATCCCGGACACTTCGAGGCGGGCGGGACCCTCCTCGGCGCCGACGACGTTCACCGTCCCGTCGACGATGCGCACGCTGAGTGCCGTCACCGGGTCCTCGAAGGTGAGTTTTCGCGGCTCGGCGACCGCCCACGTCGGCTCTGTCATGCTGCTCTCCCCGTCTGACTGGACAGACGCAACATATCGCGTCTACGAATAAACACGATATATCGCGGGCCTCCGAAGTCAAGGGGCGTATCGACGCGGGCAGCCCACTCATACGCGCCGAATACGGGCAAAGTGTCCTAGCGTGAGGACATGGACGCGACATCCGGATCCGGGCCCGCAGGGGCCTTGCTGCTGTGCGGGGCCGAGCCCGATGCGGTACGCCCCGCCGCCCGTCTGCTGCGTGAACAGCTGCTGCTGGCCCCGGCCGGTGCCCGGAGCGGCAGGAGTGGCGGGAGCGGTTCCGCGGAACGGTGGAGCGTGCTCGTACCCGAGGGCAGGCCGTGGCTGGACGGCGGCGAGCCGGTCGACCGGGTGCTGGCGGGCTGGGCCACGGCGCTCGCCGTCGGCGTCAGCTGGCCGGTCCTCGCCCTGTGGTGGGACGCGGACTGGGCCGGCTTCACGCTCGCTTCGGGTTTCCGGCGCCAGGTCGGCTACGTATGGCTGGCGGACGGCACGCCGGCGGGCGAGGACGAGGCGATGCGCACGTTCGCGGCGCGGCTCGGGCTCGACCCGGTGCTCGACATGGAGGCCCTGGAGGCGCTCACCCGGCCCGACCCCGACGCGGACGCCAGAACCCGCCTGCTCGGTGTGATCGCCGTGCTGTCCCGCTCGGGCCTCGCGCTCCCCTCGGGCCTGGCCCCCGGCGAACCGGCCGCCCGGCTGCGGGAGGCGGCGCTGGCGCGGCCGGACACGGAACCGGTCGAGTGGCAGGGCCGGTGCGACGCGGTCCGTACGGAACCGGGCACGGCCGAGGAAGGCTCCACCGGCGGTCCCGCCGGCGCCACCGGCCTCGCCGGTCCCTGGACGCGCGGCCCCTGGACGCGCGGCCCCGGTATCCGTGTGCTGATCGCGGCCCAGCTGGCGGCCGGTGTCCCGCTCGCCCTGTGGGGCCTGCGGCGGCGCAGCGGCGGCTGGGTGTTCGCGGGGGCGGTACTGGTGGCGCAGGGCGCGCTGGGCCTGGCGTACGAGCGGATGCGCGCCGGCCGGACGCCCGCCCGCGACCGGTGAGGCGAGGAGCTACTCGTCCTCGTCCTCGTCGTCCAGGCGGGCCAGCCAGGTCGCGAGGCGCTCGACGGGGACCTCGAAGTCCGGGTTGAGGTCGACGAACGTACGCAGCTGCTCGGCGAGCCACTCGAAGGTGACTTCCTCCTCGCCGCGCCGCTTCTCCAGCTCCTCGATGCCTCGGTCGGTGAAGTACAAGGTGTTGCTCCGTGGGGTGGACAGGGGTGGACAGCGGTTGTTCCCAGCCAGGATAGGCACTGATCCCCGGGACCTCGCGCTCGTACCCGGCAGCGATTACCCTTCACCATTCATCGCGTGGGGGAGCGGGGGACGCTGTGGCCAATGGGATCGCACAGGTTCGGCTCGACGACGGGACCGTCGTCTGGGCCCGTGTCAGCGAGGTGCAGGAACTGGACCGGGGCGGCGGCTTCCGGGACACCGGGATCGGCGACCGGGTCGTCTCCATGGCGGGCGGGCTGACCGACGTCGTCCAGGGCGTGGTGCAGTCGCTGCGCGCCGGGCTGCGCCCCACCGCCCCCGTCGAGGTCGCCGTGACCTTCGGTATCGAACTGTCCGCGCAGGCCGGCAAGGTGATCGGGGTCCTCGCGGACGGCGGAGGCACGGCGTCCGTGTCCGTGTCCCTGACCTGGACCGAACCGGTCGCGGACCCGGGCGGGGGCACGGCCGCGACCCCGGGTGCGGGTGCGACCCCGGGCGCGGGACCGGATCCGGGGCCGGGCGCAGGGCCGGCGACCGTGCCCCGGCCGTCCGCCCCCGGCGCGGTATGAGCGCGTCGTGAACCCCTTCGACGAGATGGTGCGCCCCTCGCTCGTACGCATCGCCGCGCCCGGAGGCGGGTATGACCCGCACGGCGCCCACTACTGGGGCAGTGGTTTCTTCATCGCCCCCGGCTGGGTGCTGACCTGCGCCCATGTCGTGGGAAAGGGGGAGGCCGCGGTGTGGAGGGGAGAGCGCGCACTGGGCATCACGTGGCAGGGCGGCGTGACCACGGGCGAGGTCGTCCTCGCCAAGCCGCGGCCCGCCGACCCCGAAGAGCCCCCGTACCACTGGGAGTTCCCCGACATCGCGCTGGTCCGCGTCCCGGACGCGCGGGACGCCGCCTGCGTCTGGCTCGGTGAGCGGCCCCCGGCCGTCCCCGCCGACGTGAGCCTGCACGGCTGGTCCAGGGAGACCGGCGACCTCGGCATACGGCACGGCGTCGGCCGGGCCCACGCCACCGACGGCAAGGCGCTGCTGCTGCGCGGCAGTCTGCCCGTCGAGGGCTGCTCGGGAGGCCCCGTCGTCGACCTGGTCCACGGCGCCGTCATCGGCATGAACAAGGGGCGCGCGGAGCACGAGGGGGCCGCCGTGCCCATCACGGCCCTGCGCGAGCTGCACGATTTGCCGGGCGGCGGCATCCTCCACACCGTCCTGCGCGAGCACGACCGCCACCACCTGCGCCGGTTCCGCAGCACCACGGCCGGCGGCTGGACCAGGGCGCAGGCCGGCCTGCGGGCCAAGGGCGCCCCCGGGTTCGGCCCCGCCGTGCGCGCGCACCTCTTCGGCCGGTTCGCCGAACTGCCGCCGCCCACCGGGCCCGGCGAGGTCATGACCCTCGTGGACGACGTCAAACGCCGTGTGCTGCACCGCGACTACCAGTCACCCATCGAACACGACCCGCGCACCTGGCGCGACGGCGCCGGGCTGCTGTACGACCTGCGCGGCCAGGAGGGCGGGCACGACCTCGACGTCGACGCGGTGCTGCTGTACGCCGCCAAGGTCGTCAGGCACCTCGCGAGCCGGGAGCGGGGCCGTGACCGAGACGGGTCCGGAAGCCCCCACCGGGCCGCTCTCACCGGGCTCGGTGAGTGGATCACCACACAGGGCGAGTCGGCGCACCAGGCGATCCGCGAGGAGATCGCGCAGGTCCTGGACCTCCGTGAGGAGGACGCGCCCGGACCGGGAGACGGTCCGGGGCCCGGGGCGGAGCCGGGGCCCGGCACGGACCCCGGGTTCGCGTTCGGGTCCGTACGGGAGCGCCCGGCCGGGCAGGCCCGCGCCGACGTGCTCGTCGAGATCGACCCGGTGCACTACGGCGACCGCTACCCGTGGCGCGTCAAGCTCCTCTACGAAGGGCGGACCGTCAGCCCGCTGCACGGCGACGACCGCGGTGTGCCCCGCTCCCGCCTCCGCGAGACCCTGCGCGAGCCGCTCGCCGACGCCCTGCGCCGCGGGGACAGCGGGGAGCACCTCGCGGCGGTCGAGGCCCTGCTGCCGCGCGAGCTGTTCGACGAACCCCTCGACACCTGGCGGCTGTCGCCCGAGGACGAGGTCTTCGACGAGCACAGCATGGCGCTGGGGGAGCGCCGCATCGTCGTCATACGGGACCGCAGGCGCCGCGACCGCCCCGCGAGCCCCGAATGGCGCCGCCGCTGGAAGGCCGCCGTCCGCGGGCCGCTCAGCGTCGTGCCGCTGCGCGGCGAGGT
This sequence comes from Streptomyces altiplanensis, assembly GCF_053591575.1. NCBI lineage: Bacteria > Bacillati > Actinomycetota > Actinomycetes > Kitasatosporales > Streptomycetaceae > Streptomyces > Streptomyces altiplanensis. Next base: position 56,366 of record NZ_JBSFUB010000011.1, read on the forward strand.
CCCCGCGTCCGGACACGGCCCCGGCGCCCGCCGGGAGTCCCGCAGGGCCGCGTACGCCAGGCTGTCCGACGCGGGGGACGGCACCGTGCCCGTGTACTGCGGGCCCGTCGGCAGCGGTGACGGGCTCGACGCGATGGCCGCCGCGCTCGCCGCCGGGCACCCGCTCGCACTGTGGCGCAGATGCGGACGGGACCACAGCGACTGCCGGGAGTTCCAGACGCGCGCCGACGAACTGCTGGCACGCGCCGACGGCGTGGACGGACTGCACCGGCACATACGTGCCCTGCGCATCATCTCCATGGACCCCGACGCGACACCCGACACGGTCGCGGAAGCGGCCTGGGCCGGCTCCATGGCCGTACTTTTCGACCCGCCCGACCGCCCGCCGTACGACGGTGTGCCGCTGAGGGTGCCGCAGCAGCTGTCCGGACCCGGCACATGACGGCCCGTCAGGAGGTGCCTCGAATGCCCGGCCGGTTCCCGGGGGCCGGGCCGGAAGCCGGGTCGGCAGAGCGGGACTTGAGCGGTAACCTCGGCAGCCCCGACAGCCGCACGACCGTCGGATCCGGCTCCGTTCCCACCTACCCGCGAGGTGAAACTCAGTGACAGACTGGCGGATCTACCGCGGCGCGGGAACGCCGCACGACGGAGTCCAGCGGTTACCCGGCCCGCCCCCGTGGCGTGATTTCGCCGCCGTGGGACCGGACGCGGACGCCGCCGACCCCGCGGCCACCGACCCGAGCGCCGCCCGCAGACTCGGTGTCCAGCGCCGGCTGGTGGAGAACCACCACCCCAGGCCCGCCGAGGTCGACGCCGTCAACGCGGCGCTGTATCTGCGCCGCCCGCTGCTGGTGACGGGCAACCCGGGCACCGGGAAGTCCACCCTGGCGCAGGCCGTCGCGCACGAACTCGGCCTCGGCCGTGTCCTGCGCTGGCCGATCGTCAGCCGTTCCGCGCTCCAGGACGGGCTCTACCGCTACGACGCCATCGGCCGCCTCCAGGACGTGCAGCTGGAACGGGCGCAGGGCGGACCGGGGGCGGCCGCCCCGGCTCCCTCGGCGCCCTCGAGCATTGGCTCGTACGTACGCCTCGGACCGCTCGGCACCGCGCTGCTGCCGTCCGAACAGCCGCGGGTGCTGCTCGTCGACGAACTCGACAAGAGCGACCTCGACCTGCCCAACGACCTGCTGAACGCCCTGGAAGAGGGCGAGTTCGCCATCCCCGAGCTGGAGCGCATCGCCGACCGCGAACCGGTCGTGGACGTCCTGACCGACGACGGCCGCAAGGTACCGGTGCGCGGCGGCCGGGTCCGCTGCACGGCCTTCCCGTTCATCGTCCTCACCTCCAACGGCGAGCGGGACTTCCCCGCCGCGCTGCTCCGCCGCTGCATCCAGCTGGAGCTCGAACCGCCCGGCGAGGAACAGCTCACCGCCATGGTCGAGGCGCACCTCGGCAGTGACGCGGCGATCGAGGGACGGGATCTGATCGAGCGGTTCCTGGGCCGCGCACCGGGCGAGGTCATCGCCGCCGACCAGCTCCTCAACGCGCTCTACCTCACCCAGCACGCCCCTCGCGCGGAGCGCGTCACGCGGGAACGCATCGCCGAAATGCTCATGCGGCCACTCGACCGCCCGAGGTGAGGGCCGGATGGACCTGGGGGAACTTGTCGGCAGGCTGAGGAGCGGCGGCCTCGACCCCACGGCCGAGGAGCTCGCGGACGCCGTCTGGCTGGCCCGGTGGCTTCCGCCGGACCGTACGCCGACGGGTGCCCCCGGCGGCCCCCCGGAGGAGGACCGGGACACGGACGGGGCCGGACGGGCGGCCCGGCCCGATCCGGCCGGCCCCGGCACCGGCCCGGATTCCGGCACCGGCTCCGACGGGCCGGATCAGGCCCGGGGCCCCGGCCCGGACCCCGGCCCCGTGTCGCTCTACGCACCCGGCGGCAGGAGCCGGACCGCCGGGGCCGCCGGGGCTGCTGGGCCTGGCTTCCCCGTACGCGCTCCCGCGGCCGCCGCGCTGCCCGGACTGCTGGGTCTGCAACGCGCCCTGCGTCCCCTGCGGCACTGCGCCGCCGCCGTGCCCCCGGCCGCCGGCGGGCGCCTCGACGAGGACGCCACGGCCGAGCGCAGCGCCATGTCCGGCGTCATCAGCCCGGTGCTGCGCCCCTCCGGCCGCCACCGCGTGGACATCCAGCTGCTCATGGACACCGGGCCCGCGATGGCCGTCTGGGAGCGCATGGTCGAGGAGCTGCGGCAGGCCTGCCAGCAGTCCGGTGTCTTCCGGGACGTCCAGGTCCACCAGCTGTACGACGCCGGGGACGGCGGCGCGCCCCTCATCGGCACCACGACGGGGCCCGGCGGTCACACCCGGCTGCGCCCCGCCGACCAGTTCCACGACCCCACGGGCCGCAGGCTCACCCTCGTCGTCAGCGACTGCGTCGGCCCGCTGTGGCAGCAGGGCCGCGCCCAGCGGCTCATCCACCAGTGGCCGCGCCGCTCCCCGCTGGCCGTCGTGCAGCCGCTGCCGCCCCGCCTGTGGGCCCGTACCGCACTGCCCGCCGAGCCGGGGCTCCTGGTGCGGTCCGCGGCGTCCGGCGGGCGCACCGCGTTCGTTCCGGACGAGGAGCCGTGGGAGCCGCTGGGGGCGACGGCCAGGCCGGTTCCGGTGCTCACGCCGACCCCCGAGGCGTTCGCGTCCTGGGCGCGCCTGCTGTCCGACCAAGGCGGCAGTACGGTGCGCGGCTGGGCGGCCTGGGCCGACGCCCCCGAACCGGAGGCCGCCGCCGAGGAGCCGGCCTTCCCCGCCGTACCACCGCCCCTCCCGCCCGACCGCGGCGCGGACGAACTGCTGCGCGCCTTCCGGGCGAACGCGTCGCCCGGCGGCGTCCGCCTGGCCGTCCACCTCGCGGCGGCGCCCCTCACCCTGCCCGTCATGCAGCTGGTGCAGCGCGCCATGCTGCCGGACACCGGCCCGATGGAGCTCGCCGAAGTGCTGCTCGGCGGGTTGCTCAGGCAGCTGCCGGGGCCCGGCTCCCGACCCTGTTACGTGTACGCGGACGGGGTGCAGGAGCTGCTGCTGAACTCGCTGGGCCAGGACGCGGCCGCGCTCGTGCTCAAGCACTGCTCCTCGTACGTGGAACGCAACTTCGGCAAGGGCGCCCGCAACTTCTCGGCGCTCGCCGCCGCCAGGCTCTCCGAGCGCGGCGCCGCACCGGACCCCGCCCTCCCGCAGGACCGGCGCCCGGGCGGGGAGGGCGGGACGGACGAGGCGGACGACGCGGCGGGCGCCGAGCCCGAACTGTTCGCCCGCGTCCCGGCCAGGGTGCTGCGCTTCTACCAGCCCGAGCTCGTCACCCCCGTACCGCTGGACGAGGCCGAACGCCTCCTGGACCAGTGGCGCGCACAGGCCGACCCGTCCCTGCTCCGCCGCGCCCGCGAGCGCGCGGAGGCCGCGCTGCGCGGCACCGGAGCCCACGGCGACGGGCCGGACACCGGCCCGCCGGCCGGCGACGCGGCCGGGGGAGCGCGGGCCGGAGTCGTGCTGGGGCGGGTGCTGTTCGCGGAAGCCGGGACTTCGGCCGTGCGCGGCACCGACCGGGCGGGCGAACTCCTCCTGCGCGCGGTACGGACGCTCGCCGAAGCCCGCGACCGCGCCCCGGAAGACAGCCGGGAGCGGGCCGACGCCCGCCTGGAACTCGCCGCCGTTCACCACGCGCTGTGGCGGCTGACGCACGACGCACCCCACCTCGACGCGGCCCTGGACGCGCTCGCCGGTGACGCCTCCGACTGGCCCGCCGGGTCCCGCAGGGCGCTGCACCTGCGCCGGGGCAGGCTGCTGCTCGTCCTGCGCCGCGCCGAGGAGGCGGTACGCGAACTCCGCACCGGATGTGCGGCGCTGGACGCCGAGGGCGCCCCCGACGGCCTCCGCTGCCCCGCCCTCCTCGACCTCGCCGAGGCCCTGCGCGCCGCGGACGCCCCGCACGCGGAGACCGCCGAGGTCCTGGCCCGCGCCGGACAGGCCGCCGGCGAGGACCCGGCGCTGCGCCTGCGCTGCCTGACCGCCCAGGCGCGGCTGCACGACGCGGCGGGCGGCCACGCCGCCGCCGACCGGGCGTACGAGGCCGCTTCCGGCCTCGCACCGTCCGACAGCGCCCGGCGCTGCGAACTCCTCACCGAGTGGGGCGAGTCGCTGCTGCGCCGCGCCGCCGCCGAGGCGGGGACGGCCGGCGAGGGCACCGTCGGCCGGGCGGAGAGCGTCCTGCGCGAGGCCCTGGCCGCGATGCCCGCCCGCTCCCCGGCCCGCAGCCGGCTGAACCTGCTGCTCGGCAGCGCACTGGCGCTCCGCTTCCAGCGGGTCGGCTTCCTGCCGGACCTGTACGAGGGCCGCCACCTGCTGGAGGAGGCCGCGAAGCGGCTGACGGACGCGGGGGTGCGGGCCCAGGCATGGCTGGCGCTCGGCAGGGTGAGGCTCGAACTCGCTCATGTGTCGGCCGCGACACTGCTGTCGGACGCACTCCAGGCGTACGAGAACGCGCAGCGCGACGCCGACGACGCGCACGGCACCCGGCCGGGCTCCCGGACAGCGGCACGGGCGCTGTACGCCCAGGGCTGCACGCTGGAGTTCATGGGCCGTACCGGGGCCGCGCGCCGGGCATTCGAGCAGGCGCACGGCCGCTGGCAGCGGCTGATCGCGTCCCTGGCCGAGGTGGACTGGGCGGAGGCCGGGGCGCCGCGGGAGCGGATCGGCCGCCTGCGGGAGCCGGGCCGGGGGACGGAGGCCCGGACGGACGACCAGCGGCCGGCCGAGGCGGACCGGCGGCGACTGGCACCCCCCTGGTGGCCGTTCACCGGGGTGAAGGCCGGTTGACCGGAGTGAAGTCGAACATGTTTCTGTTTCACCGGTGTCGGGAAGAACTGGGCAGCCGCTGCGGCCGTGCGGGACGGGTGCCGGCAGGAGGGAGTCGGGCGTGTCGCACAGGAACACCGTGGTTGCCGACCAGGGACGGGACGCCGGAAAGACTCCGGTCGCGCCCGACCTCACCGACGTCGACCTGCGGACTTTACGAGCCATGGACGATCCGGGGACTGTCGAGGCGGTCGGCCGCGTGCTCGACCGGCCCTGGGAGCTGGCGGAAGCCTGGTGGACGGGCGACGAGCCGGGAAACCGCTGAACAGCGGCGCTTTCCGGACAGATGGATGGCACCGTCAACTGATGCGGGCCGATGCCGGGGCGCGGACGCCGACGAAGGGGGGCCGGAATGACGCCGGCCCCTTTGTCCTCCGCCCTCCTCACCCAGCTCGCCCGCACCAGGCCCGGCTCCGCCTGCACCGCCGCGCTGCGGACCGGGCTGCACGCCCGCCGGCTGCTGCTTCTCAAGTCCCTGCTGACGCGCGTGGACCGGCAGCGGACCGGCACCGACCCGTTCACGCGTGAACGCTTCCACCGGCACTGGGCGCTGCTGGAGCACGCCGAACGGCGCGACCCCGCGGCGGTCCGCGACGCGGTCGACTACCCGCTGACCGGGGCCTGGCTGGCCGGGGCCCTCACCGCCCCCGAAGGCCCCTCCCTCGACCGGCACCTCGCGTATTTCGGGGGCATGGCGGCCACCGCGGCCGTGCGCGCGGGCTGCGACCTGCGCCTCACGCTCGACGCTCCCGGCGGTGTGCTCTCCCTCCCCGGCCTCGGCGCCCTGCGCTGCCCGGCGCACCGGGCCGAACTGCACGCCCGCGGCCGTACCGTACGGATCACCGGAGGCGGCCGGACCGGCGCCCTCCTGCTGCGGCGCACCACCGGCCGGCCGGGCCGGCCCGCCGGCGGCGGACCGGGCTGGTCGGGGCTGCGCACCCTGCCCGGAACCGCCGTCGTCCTCGACGACCTGGACCCCTACCGGGTCCCGCCCGGCGCCGCCGCCACGATGCCCGCCGCGGACCGCGCCACCGTCGCCCGCGAGCCCTGGCCGCGGCTGTGGAGGCGGGCCCTCGCCCTGATCGAGGGGACGGACCCCGGGCGGGCCGCCGAAATCCTGGCCGTGCAGCGGGTGGTCGTGCCCCTCGCCCCCGTGGACCCCGCCGCGTACGACGGGCCCCGCCCGATGAGCGCGACGCTGCGGGCCGCGCCCGGCGGCGTACTGACGTCCCTGCCGGCCGGGGCCGATGAACTGGCCGAGGTGCTGGTCCACGAGACCCACCACACGAAGCTGGCCGCCCTGCACGAACGCGTTCCGCTGTACCGGCCCGGCGGCGGGGAGCTGCACCGGGTCGCCTGGCGGCCCGATCCCCGGCCGGTGGCGGGCGTGCTCCAGGGCGCGTACGCCCATCTGGCGCTCACCGATCTGTGGCGGCGGGCGGCCACCGCCGCCGATGTCCCGGCTCCCTGGCGGCGGCGGGCCGCCGAACAGTTCGGCCGGCATCGCGGACAAGTGGCACAAGCATTGTCCGTACTGCTTGAATCCGATGAACTGACCATTGCCGGAAGGGAGTTCACGGGGGACATGCGAGAACACCACGCGAGCCTCGGTGCGGCTCGGCAGGGCTTTGAGTGACACTGTGTCGACCGGACGTGACAGTCGGTCGACGGGCACTGGCGGAGTAGGACAGGGAGACGTGCAGATGGTGGATCAGCGGCGCTCGGGCGGGGCCGGTGCGGCGGACCGTGGCGGCCAGGACGGGCCGGAACACTTCCTCGTGGTCTTCCCCGGCTACCACCGGCCCTGGGCCAACTGGATCGGGCAGCGCCTGGAGGCCCACGGCCAGCGGGTCACGCTCCAGCGCTGGGACCCGCCCCGCGAGGTGCCGCTGGAGGAGTCGCTCGGTGACCTGCTGCTGTCCAGCGGGCGGATCCTGCTCGTCCTCAACGACTGGTTCTTCGAGCTCGGGCCCCGGGCGCCCGGCGAGTGGAACGACGTCCTGCGCGGATACGTCGCCGCGCACGCCGAGCGCTTCGCCGCCGTCAACCTCACCAACCGCCAGCTGCCGCCCGCCACCGCCGTGCTCGAACCGGTCAGCCTGTGGAGCGCGGGCGAGCAGGAGGCCGAGGAACGGCTGCTCGGCAGACTCGGCATCGACTTCCGGCGCGCATCCGGCCGCCGCCCCCAGGCCACCGGCTCGCGCTTCCCGAACACGCCTCCCGAGATCTGGGGAGAGGTGCCGCGCCGCAACGGCCGTTTCACCGGCCGCGACGACCTCCTCACCGAACTCCAGGAACGCCTGACCGAGGCCGAACGCGGCAACTCCGCCTGCACGCTCCTGGGCATGTCCGGCATCGGCAAGACCCAGCTCGCCGCGGAGTACGCCCACCGCTTCAGCACCGACTACGACGTCATCTGGTGGGTCAACTCCGACGACCGCAACATCCAGCGCGACCGCTTCGGCGAACTCGCCGTCGAACTGGGCCTGCACAGCGGCAGCGAGCCCGGCGAGCGCATCCGCGCGGTGCGCGAGGCGCTGCGGCGCGGTGAACCGTACAGCCGCTGGCTCATCATCTTCGACGGCTGGGACGACACGGAGGGCGCGAACGTCCTGCTGCCGCACGGCCCCGGACACACCATCGTCACCTCCCGGAACAGGGGCTGGGGCGACTACACCGACGTGCTCGAGGTCCCCAGCTTCGACCGGGCCGAGTCCACCGGCTACCTGATGCGCCGCGCCCCGCACGTGACCGCGGAGCAGGCCGACGAGGTCGCCGCCGAGTTCGGCGACGTACCGCTGCCGCTCGTGCAGGCCGCCTCCTGGCTGGGCGAGTCCCGGATGGAGGTCCCCGAGTACCTGCGCATGGTCCGTGAGGGCAAGCTGTCCACCGTCGAGGAGCCCGCCGGCGACGGCTTCCCGCACTCCTCGCTCACCTCCTGGTCGATCCTCATCAACCGGCTCAGGCGCACCCAGCCGCAGGCCGTCGAAGTGCTCAGCCTGTGCGCCTCCTTCGCCCCCGGCCGCATCCCCCTCGGCCTGGCCCGCGCCTATCCGCAGGCCGACCTGCCCGAGGACCTGCGGTGGATGAGCACCGACCTGCCCGCCTGGACCCGGGCCCTGGACACCCTGGTCAACTACTCGGTGCTCACGCGCGAGAGCCGCGGACCCGTCAACGCCGAGATGGGCCCGCACCAGGAGTCCGTGCACATGCACCGGCTCGTCCACGACATCGTGTCCCGGCTCACCACCGACGAGCGCCGTGACACCCACCGCAAAGCCGTCCGCACGCTGCTGGCCGAGGCCGACCCCGGCAACCCGGTCGACAGCAGGCAGTGGCCCCGGTACGCCGAGCTGCTGCCCCACCTGGAACCGTCGGGAGCGCTCAGCAGCTCCAACAGCCGGGTCCAGGCCGCCGTGCTGAACTGCCTGCGCTACTGCGTGCGCAGCGGCGAGTACACGGCCGGCAACCGGCTCGCCGAGAAGATCCGCACGCACTGGACGGCGTTCATGGACCCGCTGGCCCAGCACATGCTGGACCTGACCATCCAGCAGGGCAACCTGCTGCGCTCCTCCGGCCGTTTCCGGGAGGCGTACGAACTCGAACGCGCCCTGCGGGAACGGCTGCGGACGGCCGAGCCGCCCAACGAACTCGGCGAACTCGGGGTCAACGGCGCCCTCGCCAGCAGCCTGCGCCGGCTCGGCCGGTACGGCGAGGCGCTGGAACTGCAGTGGCAGGTGCTGGAGGACGCGGAACGGCTGCTCGGCGAGAACGAGCTGACCTCCATCAACGCGCGGCACAACCTCAGCGTCGGACTGCGGCTGCTGGGCCGCTACCGGGAGGCGTACGAACTCGACCTGGAGACCCTCAGCCGGCGCGAGACCGTACTGCGCGCCCGGCACATCACCACGCTCAACTCCGGGAACGCGGTGGCCCACGGACTGCGGCTGCTGGGCCAGTACCGCGACTCCGTGGCCCGGCAGGAGCCCGTCGTGCGGCTCCACGTGCAGGTGCTCGGGCCGCTGCACCCGCAGACGCTGGTCGCCCGCGTGCACCTGGCGCTCGCCCGGCGGCGCGAGGGCGGCTTCCAGCAGGACATCGGGCCGCTGATGGACAGCCTGATGGAACAGCTGGAGCAGGTCCACGGCCGGACCCACCACACCACCCTGTCGTTCATCAACGACTACGGGAACTTCCAGCGCGAGCACGGCGACCTGGCGAAGGCCAGGGAGCTGATCGCCGAGGCGGAGGCCGGGTACCGGGCGCTGCTCGGCCCGGCGCACCCCGTCGCCACCGGCATGCTCGCCAACACCGGGCTCGTGATGCAGGCGACCGGTGACCGGAGCGAGGCCATGTCCATGTTCGAGTCCGCGCTCGCGGGCCTGACCGCCACCCTCGGGGGAGACCACCCCTGGGTGCTGGGCTGCGCCCTCAACGCCTCGGGCGGCCGCAACTTCAACGGCCGCGTCGGGGACGCCGCGGAGCTGAGCCGGGACACCCTGCGCAGGTCCCGCCAGGTCCTCGGGGACGAACACCCGCTCACCCTGTCCTGCCAGACCGCGCTGGCCGCCGACCTCCGGGCCCTGCGCGAGTACGAGGAGGCCGACAAGGTCGAGGCGGACGCGCTGCTCACGCTCACGCGTACGCTCGGCGCGCAGCACCCGCACACCCTCTCCGCACGCCAGCGCAACCGCCCCTACTGGGACTTCGAGGCCTACCTCGGCTGAGCCGTCCCCTCGCGCCGTACGCCGGAGGGCCCGGCCCCGCATCGCTGCGGGGCCGGGCCCTCCGGGGCCGTACGGGCGGTGACCGTACAGGCGCTGATCAGGCCTCGAAGACCTCGTTGAGCAGCTGCTGCTGCTCGGCCTGGTGGCGCTTGGCCGAGCCGACCGCCGGGGACGAGCCGTGCGGGCGCGAGATGCGCCGCAGCCGCTCGCCGTGCGGGATGTCGGCGCCGACCGCCAGGTCGAGGTGGTCGATCAGGTTGAGCGCGATGAACGGCCACGCGCCCTGGTTCGCCGGCTCCTCCTGCGCCCACAGGTACTTCTCGGCGTTCGGGTACTTCGCGATCTCCTGCTGGAGCTCCTTGCCCGGCAGCGGGTAGAGGCGCTCCAGACGGATGATCGCCGTGTCCGTGTTGTCGCGCTTCTGCCGCTCGGCCTCCAGGTCGTAGTAGACCTTGCCGGAGCAGAAGACGACCTTGCGGACGGCCGCCGGGTCCATGGCGGTGTCGCCGATCACCGGGCGGAAGCCGCCGGTGGTGAACTCCTCCGCCTTCGACGCCGCCGCCTTCAGACGCAGCATCGACTTCGGGGTGAAGACGATGAGCGGCTTGTGGTGCGGGTTGTGGACCTGCCAGCGCAGCAGGTGGAAGTAGTTCGACGGCAGGGTCGGCATGGCGACCGTCATGTTGTCCTGCGCGCACATCTGGAGGAAGCGCTCGGGACGGGCGGACGAGTGGTCCGGTCCCTGGCCCTCGTAACCGTGCGGGAGCAGGAGCGTGACGCCGGACGTCTGGCCCCACTTCTGCTCGGCCGAGGAGATGAACTCGTCGACGACGGTCTGCGCGCCGTTGACGAAGTCACCGAACTGGGCCTCCCACATGACCAGCGACTCGGGCCGGGCGAGCGAGTAGCCGTACTCGAAGCCCATGCACGCGTACTCGGAGAGCAGCGAGTCGTAGACGTTGTAGCGGGCCTGGTCCTCGGAGAGGTACTGGAGCGGGGTGTAGTCCTCGCCGGTGTTCTGGTCGACGAGCACCGCGTGGCGCTGGCCGAACGTACCGCGGCGGGTGTCCTGGCCGGACAGCCGGACCGGGACGCCCTCCATCAGCAGCGAGCCGATGGCGAGGGTCTCGCCCATGCCCCAGTCGATCGTGCCGTCCTCCACCGAGGCCGCGCGGCGCTGCATCTGCGGCATCAGGCGGGGGTGGACGGTGATCCGGTCGGGGATGTTGACCTGGGACTCGGCGATCCGCTTGACGACCTCCTGGGAGACCGCCGTGGCGACGGGCACCGGGAACTCGGCCTGGACCTCCGGGGCGTGGGCGGGAGCCGGGTTCGAGGTGGCCTCGCGGACTTCCGCGAAGACCTTCTCCAGCTGGCCCTGGAAGTCCTGGAGCGCCTGCTCCGCCTCTTCCAGCGTGATGTCGCCGCGACCGATGAGCGACTCGGTGTAGAGCTTGCGCACCGAGCGCTTCTTGTCGATCAGCGTCACCATCTGCGGGTTGGTGAACTGCGGGTTGTCGCCCTCGTTGTGACCGCGGCGGCGGTAGCAGATGAGGTCGATCACGACGTCCTTGTTGAACGTCTGGCGGAACTCGAAGGCCAGGCGCGCGACGCGGACCACGGCCTCCGGGTCGTCGCCGTTCACGTGGAAGATCGGCGCCTCGATCATGCGGGCCACGTCGGTCGCGTACATCGAGGAGCGCGACGACTCCGGGGCGGCGGTGAAGCCGACCTGGTTGTTGATGACGATGTGGACCGTGCCGCCGGTGCGGTAGCCCCGCAGCTGCGACATGTTGAGGGTCTCCGCGACGACGCCCTGGCCGGCGAAGGCCGCGTCGCCGTGGAGGGCGACGGGCAGGACCGTGAAGTCCGTGCCGCCCTTGTTGATGACGTCCTGCTTGGCGCGGGCGACACCCTCCAGGACCGGGTCGACCGCCTCCAGGTGCGAGGGGTTGGCGACGAGCGAGACCTTGATCTGCTCGCCGTCCAGGCCGGTGAAGGTGCCCTCGGCGCCCAGGTGGTACTTGACGTCGCCGGAGCCGTGCATCGACTTCGGGTCGAGGTTGCCCTCGAACTCCCGGAAGATCTGGGCGTACGACTTGCCGACGATGTTCGCCAGGACGTTCAGGCGGCCGCGGTGGGCCATGCCGATGACGACCTCGTCCAGGCGCGACTCGGCGGCGGAGTCGATGACCGCGTCGAGCAGCGGGATGACGGACTCGCCGCCCTCCAGGGAGAAGCGCTTCTGGCCGACGTACTTCGTCTGGAGGAACGTCTCGAACGCCTCGGCGGCGTTCAGGCGGCGCAGGATGCGCAGCTGCTCCTCGCGCTCCGGCTTGGCGTGCGGGCGCTCCACGCGGTCCTGGATCCACTTGCGCTGCTTCGGGTCCTGGATGTGCATGAACTCGACGCCGACGGTGCGGACGTAGCTGTCGCGCAGCACGCCGAGGATGTCGCGCAGCTTCATCATCGACTTGCCGGCGAAACCGCCGACGGCGAACTCGCGCTCCAGGTCCCAGAGCGTGAGGCCGTGCTCGTTGATGTCCAGGTCGGGGTGCTTGCGCTGCTTGTACTCCAGCGGGTCGGTGTCGGCCATGACGTGGCCGCGGACCCGGTAGGAGTGGATCAGCTCGAAGACGCGGGCGGCCTTGGTGACGTCGTCGTCGTGGGAGACGTCGATGTCCTTGAGCCAGCGGACCGGCTCGTAGGGGATCCGCAGGGCCTCGAAGATGTCGTCGTAGAAGCCCTCCTCGCCGAGGAGCAGGTTGGCGAGGATGCGCAGGAACTCGCCGGAGGCGGCGCCCTGGATGACCCGGTGGTCGTACGTCGAGGTCAGGGTCATGACCTTGGAGATGCCCAGCTTGTTCAGGGTGTCCTGCGAGGTGCCCTGGAACTCGGCCGGGTAGTCCATCGCGCCGACGCCCATGATGAGGCCCTGTCCGGGCATCAGGCGGGGCACGGAGTGGACGGTGCCGATGCCGCCCGGATTCGTCAGCGACGCGGTGACGCCGGTGAAGTCGTCCATCGTCAGCTTGTTCGCGCGGGCGCGGCGGACGATGTCCTCGTACGCCTGCCAGAACTCGAAGAAGTTGAGCGTCTCGGCCTTCTTGATGGCCGCCACGACGAGCTGGCGGTCGCCGTTGGGCTTCACCAGGTCGATGGCCAGGCCCAGGTTGACGTGCGGGGGCTTGACCAGGGTCGGCTTGCCGTCCTTCTCCGCGAAGGAGTAGTTCATCGACGGCATGGCCTTGAGGGCCTGCACCATCGCGAACCCGATGAGGTGCGTGAAGGAGACCTTCCCGCCCCGGGCGCGCTTGAGGTGGTTGTTGATGACGATGCGGTTGTCGAACAGCAGCTTCACCGGGACGGCGCGCACGGACGTGGCCGTGGGCAGCTCCAGCGAGGCGTTCATGTTCTTGGCGACCGCCGCGGACGGGCCGCGCAGCGTCACGTACTCGGGGCCCTCGGGGGCCTCCTTGGCGGCTTCCGCCCCGGGCGCGGCCTTCGCCTTCGCGCCGGCCTGCTGTGCGGCGGCCGGTGCGGGGGCGGAGTCGGGCTTGGCGGGGGCCGCGGCCGGAGCGGCCTTGGCGGGGGCCGGGGCCTGGGCCGCGGGCTGCGCCGCGGCGGGGGCCGGCCGGGTGGCCGCGGGCGTCGCCGGGGCGGCGGGCGCGGCAGGTGCCGGAGCGGCCTGGGCCGGCTGTGCGGCGGCCCCTGCACTCTCTTCGGCGTCGGGGGTGGCGGTCTTCTCCGCCGCGGGGGTGGAACCGGGCTTGTAGTCGGCGAAGAAGTCCCACCAGGCGCGGTCGACCGAATTCGGGTCCTGGAGGTACTGCTGGTAGATCTCGTCGACGAGCCACTCATTGGGACCGAAGGCAGCGGCAGGGTTCTTCCCTTGCCCGTCTTGGTCGGTCGAGACGCTCGGGCTACTGGGGGACTGAGACGACACGGCGTTAACCGCCCTCTTCCGCTTCGCAAGGTGATGGACAGCGGAAATAAAGGCTACGCCTCCCAGGCCGGGACGTGCAGGCCGGGCTGTCCATCCGTCGCGTAAGTCACATTGGAGAGCTGGTTTCGGCGCTGGGAATGGCGGGAAACAAGCCTGGTTCCGCTGTATCCGGGTAGCACTGAAGGCGGCCACGGCCCCTGTGGACCGTACCCCCCGGTGGACGACACGCGGGAACGTGTGCTTCCGGTTCGAACCCTACGTCAACTGCCGGTCCGGAGGCTCCCCGGAAGGGTGACCTGGATGCGGCAGCCGCGTGCGGATTCGGCCACTCCGATCCGTCCGCCGTGCAGATCCACCGCCCAGCGCGCGATCGCGAGGCCGAGTCCCGTACCGCCGTCGCTGCCCGGACCGTGCGGAGCGGGCAGGCTGCCGCGGTTGAAACGCTCGAAGACCCGGTGCCGCTCGGCCTCCGGAATGCCGGGGCCCTCGTCCAGGACCTCCAGGTCCAGGCTCTCCGGCTGCGGGCCGCGCCGGGCGCGCACGGTGACGCGGCCGTGCGGCGGGCTGTGCTTGACCGCGTTGTCGAGGAGGTTGGCGACGACCTGGTGCAGCCGCTCGACGTCGGCGTGCGCGGTCAGCTCGGGCGGCGAGACGTCCAGGTGCAGATGCACATCGGTACGCGTATGACTGCCGGACCCCGAGGCGAGGCCGCGCTGCGAGGCGATCACGTTCGCCTCCTTCAGCACGCCCGAGAGGTACGGCCAGACCTCGAAGCGGTGCGCCTTCAGCGGTACGACGCCGTTGTCCAGCCGGGACAGGTCGAGCAGCGTCTCGACCAGCCGGCCGAGGCGCTCGGTCTGTTTCAGCGCCGTGCGCATCGTCTCGGGATCCGCTTCGGACACGCCGTCCACGACGTTCTCCAGCACCGCTCTGAGCCCCGCGATGGGGGTTCTCAGCTCGTGCGAGACGTTGGCGACCAGTTCCTTGCGGTGGCGGTCCACGGCCTCCAGGTCGTCCGCCATGTGGTTGATCGTGGCCGCCAGGTCGCCCAGTTCGTCCCTGCGGCCCGCGCCGCGCACCCGCCGCGTGTAGTCGCCGTGCGCGATGGACCGGGCCACCGTCGTCATCTCGTCCAGCGGCGAGGTCAGGCTGTGCGCCACGAACTGGGTGATCAGCATCGAGGCGATGACCGAGAAGACGGTGATGAAGCGCAGCTCCGTCTTGGTGCGCAGCGCCACCAGGATCAGGCCCGTGGTGATGAAGACCGAGACGACGACGAGCGTGCCGAGCTTGGTCTTGATCGAGAAGGGACGCAGCCCGTTCCCCCCCTGCTTCAGCTGCCGCGTCATGCCGGCGGGGTCTCCAGCGCGTACCCCACGCCGTGGACCGTGCGGATCCGCTCGGCGCCGATCTTGCGGCGCAGCGCCTTGATGTGGCTGTCGACGGTCCTGGTGCCCGACGCGTCCGCCCAGTCCCACACCTCGGCGAGCAGCTGCTCGCGCGAGAGCACGGCGCGCGGCGTGTTCGCCAGGCACACCAGCAGGTCGAACTCGGTGGGCGTCAGGTGTACGTCGTCACCGCGCACCCGCACGCGGCGCTGCGCGTGGTCGATCTCCAGCTCGCCGAGGCGCAGGATGCCGCTGCGCGGCGTGGAGGCGGCGAGCGTCGCCCGCTCCACGCGGCGCAGCAGGACATGGACGCGGGCCGCGAGCTCGCGCATCGAGAACGGCTTGGTCATGTAGTCGTCGGCGCCGACACCGAGGCCGACCAGCATGTCGGTCTCGTCGTCGCGTGCCGTCAGCATCAGTACCGGCACGGGCCGCTGCGCCTGGACGCGGCGGCAGACCTCGAGGCCGTCGAAGCCGGGCAGCATGATGTCGAGAACCATCAGATCGGGCTGCCACGCCTCGGCGGCGTCCACCGCCGCCGGTCCGTCGACGGCCGTCTGCACCTGGAAGCCCTCGGCGCGCAGTCGCGCTGCAATGGCGTCGACGATGGTCGCGTCGTCCTCGACGACCAGCACCCGGCGCTGGGCGCCCGGAGTGGCCGCGAGGCCGTTGTGGCTGGTGTGTGTCTGCTCCATTGCCCCGCCCCTGGGAGTTCTCTTCTCTATTCCCACGTGTAAGGGAGCAGCGTAGAGGCACTGGCAGCGTCCCGGCTACGCAGGGCGAACCGCGAGATGGACCACGTCAGGAACGCCTCGGGCAACTTGGATCTCTTCCGTCCTAACCAAGTTGAATCCGGCATTCCGCAACGTGTCCTCGAATTCCGGGGACGGTCCGGCCGACCAGACGGCAAGGATCCCGCCGGGCCTCAGCCGCCTCATGCACCCCGCGAGCCCTTGTGAGGAGTAGAGATTGGCGTTGTCGTCGGTCACGGTCCAGTCGGGGCCGTTGTCGATGTCGAGACAGAGCGCGTCGTAGGTGTCCTGGTACGTACCAGCGTTCCCGATCCGGTTTTCCCGAACGTAATCCACCAAGTCGGTGTGAATGATCTCGCATCGTGGATCGGCGAGCGCCTCGCCCGAGATCCGGGCCAGCGGTCCCT
This sequence comes from Streptomyces altiplanensis, assembly GCF_053591575.1. Taxonomy (NCBI): domain Bacteria; kingdom Bacillati; phylum Actinomycetota; class Actinomycetes; order Kitasatosporales; family Streptomycetaceae; genus Streptomyces; species Streptomyces altiplanensis. The sequence continues at coordinate 72,491 of NZ_JBSFUB010000011.1, forward strand.
CGCGGTGCCAGTCGATGACGGCCTGCTCGCGTTCGACGACCGTGATCCGCCCCCAGCGCGGCTGCGCGGCGGCGCGGGCGAGCGAGAAGCCGACGCCGAGGCCGCCGATGAGGAGGTCGGGGGAGGGGCGGCCGGCTCCGGCGGGGAGCGCGTCGAGGGCGGCGTCGACGAGGAGGCGCTCGGAGCGGCCGTCGGAGGTGTCCATCAGGAAGCAGCCGTTGGCGATGATCTCGAAGTGCTCCCCGCGCTCCCGCAGAACGACTTCCCCGTACGGGCCCTCGCGCCGGTCGACGGTGGTGGCGTGCGGAGTCTGGGGGCGGGCCTGGACGGCCATGGGGAACCTCCGGGACGGTTCGAGTGCTTCCTGTTGTCGTCGGCGTCATCCTGGCGCCGGGCGGCAGCGGGATCAAACCCTTTCGCCCGCCGGGACCCGGACGGGCGGCGTACGCCGGTGCCGGTCAGCCGCGCGGCCCTTCGGGGCGCGCCCCGCGGTGTACGTACAGCGCCGCCCCCGTCACGAACGCCGCACCCGCCACCACCCGGGCGGCCACCTGCGGCCCCGGCTGCATCGACCACGCCCACACGGCGGCCGCACCGCCGGGCGCGCGGGGCGCGGCCAGGTACACCGCGCCTCCGTATGCCGTCATCGGCAGCCAGCTCAGCCGCGCCCCGAGCAGCACGGCCCCGGCCGCGGTCACCCCGGCCGAGCCCAGGACGTTACGGACCATGGCGGGCGCGCCGAACTCCTCGGGGTGGCCCGGCACGGCCAGGGCGAGCAGCCCGGTCGCGAGCGCCGTGAGCGCGAGCAGGTGCACCAGGCGGCGCGGCCACCAGGGGCGCACGGAGGTCCGGTCCAGCTCCTCGGTGTGCGAGTACAGGCCCGTGCCGATGGCGGCGGTCGCCAGCAGCGGCGCGAGCGCCAGGACCGGGACACGGGCGGTGTGGTCGAAGTACGGCCGGTCCTCCAGCCAGTCCGCGGCCCAGGCGGCGGCCACCGCGACACCGAGGACCGAGGCGAGGGTGAGGGGGAGGGCACGGGAGCGGGCGTACGGGACGAGGGACTGCGCGGCACGGACGGCTCCGGCGGCGCCCACGGCTTTCGTGGTGCTCACAGGACCGGCACCTCCGCGGGCGTGCAGCTCTTCCTGGTGGCCAGGTAGCGCCCGAGCCACTCCCGGCGCTCCTCGTCGCCCATCGCGTCGAGCCGCGCGGGGCCGTCGGAAGGGAGCCCTAAGGCGTGCCCGGGAGGGCCGTCGGCCGGTGCCAGCCAGTTCTGTACGGCCTCGTCGGTGAGGGCGACCCGCTCGGCGCCGTCCCTGTCCTTGCCGTAGGCGCTGCTGGAACACTCCCGCAGCAGCAGCAGCCCCGCGGCCTGGTGGGCGTACTCGTCGGGAGCGGCCAGCCTGTCGCGCGTCACACTCCAGCCCCGCGTCAGGGGCGGCAGCGCCGCCTCGTCCCCGGCCGCCTCCGGATGCCGGAGCCGGTCCCGGTAGGCGGCCGGCGCTCCCTCGACGCCCTCCAGCCGGGAGGTGAGGCCGGCCAGGGCCTTGGTGACCTCGGGGAGCAGCTTGCCGTCGAGGCCGTTCACACAGATCTCCGGGGCGGACCCGCCGCAGACGACGCGGCTCGCGGCCGGGGCCTTCTGCCACATCCCGTAGCCGGTCTGCGTGATGAGGACGGCCGCGGCGAGCGCGGCGGTCAGCGGCACCAGCGCGACGGCCCGGCGGCGGGCGGCGTACGCGAGCAGCGCGGCGGCACCGAGACCGCCCAGCCACAGCATCATGACGGGGCCCTGCCACCACACGGGGAGGTACCGGTCGGCCTCCGTCCTGGCGACCGGGGTGAGGAACTGGGCGTTCGAGGAGAAGTACGAGGGGAGACCGACGACGACGTACATGAGGGCGGCGGCGACGGGCGCGGTCAGCCGCCAGGGGACCAGCCGGCCGGTGACGAACCCCAGGACGGCCGCCGTCCCGAGCCAGGTCGCGTCGGTCGCCGCCATCGAGACGAGCGGGCTGCCGCCGGACGTGTACGGCCAGGTGGCGAGGGAGACGGCGGCCGCGGCGGCGGCGTATCCGGCCAGGGCCCACAGCAACAGGGGCGCGAGACACAGGAGGGTCTGGGCGAGTGGCGTACGGACGGTGGAGCTCCGCAGTTCCGTCATGCCGCGGCGGCGCTCGCGCCCGGCCTGCCAGCATCCGGCGGCAGCCACGAGCGGGCCGCCGAGCAGGGCCGAAGCGGAGTGCAGCAGGTTCTGCGTCTCGCCCCAGCTGCCTTGCCAGGACGATGCCTTGGGGGCCATGGCCACGACCAGCGTCACCATGACGGCGGCTCCGAGCCAGGGCGCGATCCCGCGCCGCAGCTCGGCCCGGAGGGGCGCGGGCAGCCGTCGGCGGCCGGGCGCGGTGGTGGCGTCACCGGGACCGGCCGGGGTGCCCGGTCCGGTCCCGGTACGGGCGGGGGTACGGGTCCGGACACCGCTGCCGGTGGTGGTCATCGGGTCGCTCCCGCGCCGGCAGCTGCCGCGTTCGCCGCGCGGTGGGTGCGCAGGGCGGCGGTGTAGCCGCGCTCGATGGGGTTGTCGCCCAGGGCGGGGCCGTCGTCGCCGGTGCCCAGCGCGGCCAGCTGCTCCGGTGTGCCGCGGTAGGCGACGCGGCCCTTCTCCAGGAGCGTGACCGCCGTGCAGGCTGCCGCCACGTCCTCCACCAGGTGGGTGGAGACGATCACGGTGGAAGCGGTGCCCAGTTCCCGGAGCAGCGCCCTGAACTCGACGCGCTGCTCCGGATCGAGACCGGCGGTCGGCTCGTCGAGCAGCAGGATGTCCGGCTCGTTGACGACGGCCTGCGCGATACCGGCCCGCCGCACCATGCCGCCCGACAGCGACTTCACCTTCGCGTCGATGCGGTCCGAGAGACCGACCCGCTCCACCGCCCGCTCCACCGCCTCCGGGGCGGCGTCCGCGGGCATCTCTTTCAGCCATGCCACGTACGCGACGAACTCCCGCACCGTGAAGCCGGGGTAGTACCCGAACTCCTGGGGCAGATAGCCCAGTCTGCGCCGCACCGCCGACCGTTCCCGGTGCCCCGACATGTCGCCGCCCAGCAGCTCGACCCTGCCCGCCGTCGGTGCGGCGACCGTGGCCAGTACCCGGATCAGGGAGGTCTTGCCCGCTCCGTTCGGCCCGAGCAGACCGTGCACTCCGGTGCCGAAGCGGAGGTCGACGGAGTCCAGCGCGGTGGTCCTGCGGTGCCGGACGGTCAGCCCGGCGACGGAGACGGCCGTGGCCGCGGTGGTGCTCACAAGGACTCCAGTCGGTCGAAGGAGGTACGGCGCAGGGCGAGCAGCCCGGCGCACAGTGCGGCAGCGGCGGCCCAGCCGCCCTGGGCCGACGGCCCGTCGAAGTACTGCGCGAGGGGAACGGCCAGGACGCCCGGGCCCCGGATCCCGCCGTGCCCCGGCGTGGTCACCACGGGCACCACGACGGCCAGCACCCAGGCCGAGCCGATGACTCCGGCGGCGGTCCGGCACCCGACGTACGATCCGAGGGCCAGCGCGCCGAGGGCCAGCGCGAGCCCGGGCAGCAGCCAGGCGGTCGCGCCGGGAACGCCGGGGGAGCCGGGCAGTACGGCCCCGGCGGCGGTCAGCAGCGGGAGGCTCACCCCGAGCACGGCGGCCGTCCGGACGAGCAGGAGCCGTAGTCCGCCGGAGGGGGTGGAGGCACTGATCTCGTACATCGGATCGGCGTGGCGGCCGTACGAGACGGCCACCCCGGCCGGCGGCAGCAGCGGCGCCAGCGCGAGCAGCAGCGGCCGGGCCCCGTCGTACCCGGCGCCGTACGCCAGCCCGACGGCCCCCGCCCCGACGAGTACGACCGCCACCACCCAGGCCCCCCGCACCGCGGGCCCGGCCCCCCACACGATCCGCCCGAGACGCCCCCCGGCGCCTCGGGCGGACCTGGCGGACCTGGCGGACCTGGCGGATCTGGCGGTCCGTGTGGTCCGGGTGGGGGACGCGGAGGCGGTGGAGGGTGTCCGCGGCGGCGGCGTCGCGGCGGCGAGCACCGCTTCCCGGACGGACGCCAGCGCGGGGCCGGCCGCGCCGGCCCGTACCGCCGCCGAGACCCGCGCCGCGCAGGCCGCGCATGCCTCGACGTGCTTCTCCAGCGACCAGGCGTCCGTCTCGGCGACGGTGCCGGCCGCGTAACGCGCCGCCAGCGTGTCGTCCACGTGCCATGCCGTGTGCCGTGCCGCCGTCATGCGGTGCCTCCCAACGGCTCGCTGCCGCGTGTCAGTCCGTCCAGTGCGTGCGGTCCGTTCGGTCCGTCCAGTGCGCCCAGTTCCGCGAGCGCCCGGCGCAGTTCGCGCCGGGCCCGCATGGCCCGGGTCTTGACCGTGCCCTCCGGCAGACCGAGCAGGCGGGCGGTCTCGCGGGTGGTCAGCCCGTCGACCACCGTCGCGCGCAGGACCTCGCGCAGCTCGGGCGAGATCCGGTCGAGGGCGGTGCCCACGTCGCCGTACTCCAGCCCGGCCAGCACCCGTTCCTCCGCCGACTGCGCCGCTCCGGCGGGCGCGAACCCGGCGTACTCCGCCCGCTCCGCCCGTGTCCGCGCCCGCTGCGCGTCCACCAGCCGGCGCGCGGCGATCACCCACAGCCACCCGCCCGTCTCCCCGCCCCGGTGCGTCCCGGCGGACCGCCAGACCGTCACGAAGGTGTCCTGGAGGACCTCCCGTACGGTCTCGGGGTCCGCGCACCGCCGGGCCAGCCGGGCGTGCAGCCACCCGGCGTGCCGGTCGTAGAGCGTGGCCAGCGCCTCCGAGTCCCCCCGGGCGACGGCGCGCAGCAGCGCCGCGTCGTCGCCGAGGCCGGTGCCTGTGCCGTTCCGGTCTCCCCCCGAGGGGCGCATCAGTCTCACGCTCTCTCTATCGCCCGCGTCGGGGCGAACGGTTCACGCGGGCGCGGACGCGCGGCGGGAAGACGGCACCCGAGCGCCGCACCCCCGCCCCGCCGCGTCTCACGCGCCGCCCGGTTCCTCCCCGTACCGCACCGGCACGTGCCGCAACCGCTTCAGCAGCGCCCGTGTCCGCCGGCAGCCGCGCGGTCCTCGTGCCCCGGAACCCCGGAACGACGGATCGAGGGCGCCGCCGGGGCCGGGGCCCGCCGTCACGCCGGGGCCCCTGTCTCCCGGCCCGCCCCGGCCGCGTACGTCACGCCGGTCAACGGGGCCCACACCTGCCAGCCCAGCGACTCGTACAGCCCCCGCCCGTCGGTCGTCGCGCCCAGGATCCCGACCGTGGCGCCCTGTTCGTACGCCGCGCCCTGGAGCGTACGCATCACCAGCGCGCCCAGACCCCTGCGCCGGTGCGCGGGGGCCGTCTCCACCTGGTCCACCACTGCCGTCCTGCCGGTCGGGGCGACCTGGCCGCGCGCGGCGAACCCGCCGTCGGGGGCGGCGACGAACAGGCGCGTCACGCCGCCGCGCCGCCAGGACTTGAGCGTGTAGCCCTCGGGGGTGCCGGTGCCGGTGCCGGTACCCGTGCCGGGCAACGGCCGCAGCGGTGTCGTCATCAGCCAGCCGGGCCCGTCCGTCCTCCACCCCGGGCCGAGCCACGGCGCGACCGTCTCCGGCTCCAGGAACATCTTGAGCGAGACGGCCGGTGCGGCGTACACCTCGGCCAGCTTGCGGACCGTCGCCTCGTCGGCGTCGGTCATGACGTGCCGGGTGGCGTGGTGCGGAAGACCGACATCGACCGTGAGGCCCCAGGGCCGGGGCACGGGGTCCGCCGCGCCCCGGGACACGACCCACCCGTCGACCCAGGCACGGACGGCGTCGGCGGTGGAACCGAAGAGCGGCGAAGGGGCCCGGGATGTCATCTGCACTCCTGATGTAATAGTCCAATCTGCATTCTGATCATTACATACTGTCTTCGGGGGATGCGGCGGACGGGCGGGATACGGGAGGCGCGATACGGGAGGAGGCCGCCGACGGCGGAGGCGACGGGTGCCGTTCAGGGGCGCGGCGCCTTCTCGCCGTGCGTGGCCGTGTACTCGGCGGCGAGCCAGGGGGCCAGGTCGTCGACGAGCGTGGCGAGTACCGCCGGGTCGGCCGAGGGGGCACGGCCGGTGGCTGCGGCCAAGCGCATCTGCCCGGCGCGCTCGGGGTAGTAGCGGCCGAAGAGTTCGGCGGACTCGTCGAGGTCGCTGGTCCAACCGCCCCAGCGGGGCATGACCAGGGTGAATCCCGTGCGGACGAGGCGGCGGGCGACGGCGCGGCCGAGGGCCCTGCGGCCGGCGTCCGTGGTGGCTTCGGCGGTCCGGGTGCGCCAGCGCGGGAGCGCGAGGGCGAGGTCGCCGTTCGTTTCCCGGGCCAGCAGGGCCGTGGGGCCGTAGCGGGGCAGCCGTTCGGCGAGGTCGGCGCCGAGCAGCGGGGTGCAGAGGCAGGAGACGAAGAAGCCGAGATCGTGGCGTTCGAGATCGCTGAGCAGGGTGCGGGTGCTGAACAGCAGGGCGCCGACACCGTCGAGCTGGGGGAACGCGCCGTCCAGTGCGGCCTCGACCGCCTCGGCGTCGGCGCGGTCGGCTTCGGTGGGCTCGTGGTGGAGGGCGAGGAGCAGGTCGAGGTCGGAGACTCCGGGGACGGCGGTGCCACGGGGGACGCTGCCGTAGAGGTAGGCGCTGTGCAGCCGTGCGCCGCCGAACGTCTCGGTGAGGTGGGCGCGGGCCGCGTCGACGGCGCCGGCGAACGCTGCCGGCACCCGGTCCAGCGCGCCTTCGCGTGCGATCGTCCCGTCGTGGTTCAGCCCTCGTGCGCTCATGGGGGCACTGTGCCTCGGGCCGCTGTGTGTCACCGAGCGAATTTCCGGGGCGGCGCCGCGGCTTCGCGCGTGCGCATCGGCGGGGGCCGGCCGAAACGTCCCGGGCGGCGGCCGCCGTCCGGCCGCCGTGCGCGAGGCCGCACGCTGATCGCTCACAGCGAACACGTGCCCGGGAACATTCGGGAGCTCACAAGCATTGAGTCGGCATAGCTCAAGTTCACTGCCGAAGGGGAGATCATGGCATCGACGTCCAATCCGCTCACCCTGCCCGTGCTGCCGCTCGACGACGAGGTAGTGCTGCCGGGAATGGTGGTGCCCCTGGACCTTTCCCACGCCGACGTACGCGCCGCGGTGGAGGCCGCTCAGGCCGCCGCCCGCTCCAGCGGCAACAAGCCGCAGGTCCTTCTCGTTCCGCGCATCGACGGCACGTACGCCGCGATCGGCGTCCTGGGCACCGTCGAGCAGGTCGGGCGGCTCTCGGACGGCGATCCCGGCGCCCTGATCCGCGGCCGCGACCGCGTCCGGATCGGCGCGGGGACGACAGGGCCCGGCGCGGCGCTCTGGGTCGAGGGCGCGAGCGTCGAGGAGACGCTGCCCGACCCCCTCCCCGGAGCGGTCACCGAGCTGGTCAAGGAGTACAAGGCGCTCGCCACCAGCTGGCTGAAGAAGCGCGGCGCCTGGCAGGTCGTGGACCGGGTCCAGCAGATCGAGGACGTCTCCGCCCTCGCCGACAACTCCGGCTACTCGCCGTTCCTCACCACCGCCCAGAAGGTCGAGCTGCTGGAGACCGCCGACCCGGTGGCCCGTCTGAGGCTCGCCGTGAAGTGGCTGAGCGAGCACCTGGCGGAGCAGGACGTCGCCGAGTCCATCGCCAAGGACGTCCAGGAGGGCGTGGACAAGCAGCAGCGCGAGTTCCTGCTGCGCCGCCAGCTCGACGCCGTGCGCAAGGAGCTGCGCGAGATCAACGGCAAGGACGGCGAGGACGAGTCCGACGACTACCGGGCGCGCGTCGAGGCCGCCGACCTGCCCGAGAAGGTGCGCGAGGCCGCCCTCAAGGAGGTCGACAAGCTGGAACGGTCCTCCGACCAGTCCCCGGAGGGGTCGTGGATCCGGACGTGGCTCGACACCGTCCTCGAACTCCCCTGGACCGAGCGGACCGAGGACCAGTACGACATCCAGGGCGCCAAGGCGGTCCTGGACGCCGAGCACGCCGGCCTGGACGACGTGAAGGAGCGCATCACCGAGTACCTGGCGGTCCGCAAGCGCCGGGCCGAGCGCGGCCTGGGTGTCGTCGGCGGCCGTCGCGGCGGCGCGGTGCTGGCCCTCGTCGGCCCGCCCGGCGTCGGCAAGACGTCGCTCGGCGAGTCCGTCGCCCACGCCATGGGCCGGAAGTTCGTACGGGTCGCGCTCGGCGGCGTACGCGACGAGGCGGAGATCCGCGGACACCGCCGTACGTACGTGGGGGCTCTTCCCGGGCGGATCGTGCGCGCGATCAAGGAGGCCGGGTCGATGAACCCCGTCGTCCTCCTCGACGAGATCGACAAGGTCGGCTCCGACTTCCGCGGCGACCCGGCCGCGGCGCTGCTCGAAGTCCTCGACCCCGCCCAGAACCACACCTTCCGCGACCACTACCTGGAGGTCGAACTCGACCTCTCCGACGTGGTCTTCCTCGCCACCGCCAACGTCCTGGAGGCCATCCCGGAGGCGCTGCTGGACCGCATGGAGCTGGTCAGGCTCGACGGCTACACGGAGGACGAGAAGGTCGTCATCGCCCGCGACCACCTGCTCCCGCGCCAGCTGGAGCGGGCGGGTCTGGAGCCCGGCGAGGTCACCCTCGACGACTCGGCGCTGCGCAAGCTGGCGGGCGAGTACACCCGTGAGGCGGGCGTACGGAACCTGGAGCGGTCGGTGGCGCGCCTGCTGCGCAAGGTGGCGGCGCAGAGCGAGCTGGGCGAGCGGAAGCTGCCGTTCACGATCACGGACGGCGACCTGCGCGCCCTGATCGGCCGGCCCCACCACGTCCCCGAGTCCGCCCAGGACCCGGCGGAGCGCCGCACGGCGGTCCCGGGCGTGGCCACGGGTCTCGCGGTCACGGGTGCGGGCGGCGACGTGCTCTTCGTCGAGGCGTCGCTGGCGGACAAGGAGACGGGCGGAGCGGGCCTGACCCTCACGGGCCAGCTCGGCGACGTCATGAAGGAGTCCGCCCAGATCGCGCTCTCCTTCCTCCGCTCGCACGGCGCGGAACTGGAGCTGCCGGTCGGCGACCTGAAGGACCGGAGCGTGCACATCCACTTCCCGGCGGGCGCGGTGCCCAAGGACGGACCGAGCGCGGGCATCACGATGACGACGGCCCTCGCGTCGCTGCTCTCCGGCCGGCTGGTCCGCACCGACGTGGCGATGACGGGCGAGGTGTCCCTGACCGGCCGCGTCCTGCCGATCGGCGGCCTGAAGCAGAAGCTGCTGGCGGCGCACCGGGCGGGCACCACGACGGTGGTGATCCCCAAGCGGAACGAGGCCGACCTGGACGACGTCCCGGCCGAGATCCTGGACAAGCTGGAGATCCACCCGGTGACGGACGTCCGCCAGGTCCTGGAGATCGCACTGGCTCCGGCAGAGGTACGGGTGCCGATGGCGGCGTGACGGACGCCTGTCGGTGACCCGGCTGCGGAACGCCCCCTTCCCTCACAGCGAGGGAGGGGGGCTTCTGCGTGTGCTTCTGTGTGAGAACGAGGGACGCGAGGCGGCCGGTCAGCCGTTGGCGAGGGCCTGGACGCGGTCGAGGGCGCCGTTGAACTTGTTGTGGTCGCCGACTATGGGACCCGTGGAGGTGTACTGCCACATGGTCTGGACGCCCCAGCCGGCCGGGAGTTCGCCCACGATGGTGTCGTAGCGGGCGATCCACAGCGGGTTGACGGAGCCGAAGCCGCCGTAGTTGCCCGTGCAGGTCTTCCACCAGCTCGTCGCCGTGTAGATGACGGCGTCGCGGCCGGTGCGGGCCTTGTAGGTGTTCAGGAAGTCGCGGATCCAGGCGACCATCCCGCTCTGCGTCTTGCCGTAGCACTGCGCGCCGTAGGGGTTCCACTCGATGTCCAGCACGCCGGGCAGCGTCCTGCCGTCGCGCGACCAGCCGCCGCCGTTGTCGACGAAGTAGTTGGCCTGGTTGGCGCCGCTGGAGTCGTTCGGTGTCGCGAAGTGGTACGCGCCGCGGATCATGCCGACGTTGTACGAGCCGTTGTACTGCTGTCCGAAGTAGGGGTTCTTGTAGTAGTTCCCCTCGGTGGCCTTCACGTAGGCCCACTTCACGCCGCTGGTCCACAGGGAGGACCAGTTGACGTTGCCCTGGTGGCTGCTGACGTCCACGCCTTCGGTCTGGGTGACGCGGGTGCCGGGCGGCAGGCCGCCCTGACCGTCGTGCTTGACGACGCCCATGCCCATACGGGCCGAGCCCCGTTCGGGCTTCTCGGCGGCGGTGACCGCACCCGGCAGGGTCAGGACGAGGGCGAGAGCGGAGAGGAGGGAGAGGAGAATCCCGGCCGCCGCGGTGCGCGGGCGGCGGGCCGTTCCGGATCTGTGCACGGGCATGTACGTGCCTCCGAAAGGCTCGGTGGGGATGCTGGTGCTGGGGACAGGACTGGTCCGGCAGGCCCGGTCGGGCGACCTGTCGACAAAGCCACTGGTGTGGACATGTCAGCAATGAAGCTACGCACGTAGACAGGCGGTGCGGAAGGGGGCCCGGGTGCTGCCGTTGGTCTAAACCTGCGAAATACTGGCGGAGCTGCGGCAATGGCCGCTGGTGAAAGAAAACTTCAGGGGTGAGGAAAGCGCGCGATGAGTCCTGACGTGCACGGAAGCGGAAGAGCGGATGACGGGCGCGTTCCGGAGGTGAGCGGTGTGGACCACGAATTCCTCGCCCTGGAACGCGAACTGGCCGTATTCCTGCGCCGGGCCCGCGCCTCCTCCGGCGACATGGCCCGCGAGGTCCACCCCGACCTGGAGCCGGCGGCGTACGGGCTGCTCGTACGGCTCGACGAGGCGGACCGGCAGCGGGCCACCGAGCTGGCCTCGTGGTTCGGCGTGGGCAAGGCGACCATGAGCCGGCAGCTGCGCGCCCTGGAGGAGCTCGGCCTGGTCACGCGCGAGCCCGACCCGGCCGACGGCCGGGCCTCGCTGGTCGCGCTCACCGAGGAGGGGCGCGCACGCTTCCGGCGGGTACGGGACGCGCGCCGCGCCCGTTACGTACGGAAGCTGGCCGACTGGGACCGTGCGGAGGTGGCGGAGCTCGCGCGCCTGCTGCACCAGTTGAACAGCCGCGCGGAGAGCTGAGCCGGGCCCCCGGAGGGCCCCGGGTGGGCACGTCTCCGCTCTCCGCCGCCGTCCCGCCCCGCTCACAGCTCCGCGTAGACCACCGCCGCGTCGTCGTGCCGCTTCCAGCGGCGTACCAGCGGCGCCCTCGCCTCGTCGGCCTCCAGGGACCGGACGCGGTCGATCAGGGACTGGGCGCCCTCCTTGCGCAGTACGCCCAGGCAGTCCGCCCAGTCGCCCTCGCCGAACATGTCCACCCAGCGCGTCACCCCGTCGCTGAGCGCCGCCAGCGCCCGTACCCGGGCCCGTGGATCCGTGCCCGTCACCGCCCGTGCTGCCACCGCCGGATCGGCCGCCGCCGTGAAGAAACCGCCCTCGGTGTTGCGCAGGGCGTCGGTCGCGGCGAGGGAGGAGAGCACCTCGCGGGGGACGAGGCCGAGGCGGTCGTCGAGCACCGCGCGCACCGTGCCGTCCGGAGCCTCCAGCAGCAGTGCCGAGTCCGACAGCACCAGGTGTTCGATCTCCTCCGCACCCCAGCGCGCCAGAACCACTGTCGCCTGCGGCGTCCGCACGTGAGAAAGGTCACAGGTGCTGCGGTGGGCGTCGGCGGTGCGGCGAATGGCCTCCGCGAGGATCTCGGCGAGGGGCAAATCCAGCCGAGAAGTGGACAATTCGATCAGTGCGCCACCGAGCTTGGCGGTGAACCAGGGAACCGAATGCAGGCATCCGTCGTCGCCCGTCGGAGGGGTCACGCCGTCCAGCAGGACGAGCGCCCCGCCCCGGCCGGTGGCGGGGAGGGCGACAGACGCCCAGTCCTCGTTGGGGCGTTCGGGATCCCCGGGGGCCGTGGCCAGTTCGAAGCGCATGCGGTCAAGTCTGCATGAGGCCGCCGGGCGCCGCCCGACGGCTTCCTCTGCGCCGCCAATTGGCCCGTACCAGCAGGTGAGGCGCGGGTTTATGGGCGGAATGAGGCACTCCGCGAAGCTGCGGGGGCGCATCCTGCCAAAGGCCGGGCGGAACTTCCAACCGGCGCACCGCGCGCCCGCGAGGCGGGCCGGATCAGAAGTTGTTCGTCAACTCCCGAGTGTTGTTCACTCGTTCAAGTGGCGGAGCGGGTGATGCGCGACTTCTTCCCAAAAGCGCTGGAATGGTCTGAAGCCATTCCTGGGGTGGGGGCGCTCTCTTGTGTGACGAGTCGTCACCTCGGCCACATGAGCAGACGAGTCAAGCAAGAATGCGAGCACCGGTGCAGAAAAAGCGGCCTCGGGGCGATAGCGGTAATGGCGAGCGGACCGAACGCACCGTACGGGTACGCAGTCGGCTGGTCGCCGGCGTGGCCGTCGTCGGCGTCACCGTCCTCGCAGCCGGTACGCCCGCCATCCTCAGCGCCTCCTCCGAACTCTCCGATTCCCAGCGTCTGGTCACCCTCGCCGAACTGAACCGGCAGGCCGTCACCCTCGCCCACTCCCTCGCCGACGAACGCGACGACGTCACCGCGTACATCGCGGCCGGACGCGGCGGCGGGGACGGCGCCGGGGACAGCGCCGGAGGCGGTGCCCAGGACGGCACCGCACGCGACGGCAAGGCCGAGGGACTGTCGGAGAAGCACAGTGCCCGCGTCGACCGGCAGATGGACGAGATCGAACTCGTCGCCCCCGCCGGCCTGCGCCGTGACCTGGCCAGGATCCCCGGCATCCGCAGGGAGGCCCTGACCGGCGAGGGCACCGCGCTGGAGGCCCACAAGGCATACACCGAGGCGATCGAGAAGCTCCAGGACCTCGCCGGCGAGCTCGCCGACAGGACGCCTCCGCGCGCCGCCGAGGCCACCCGGGCGCCCGCCGCGCTCAGCCGGGCCGTCGAACAGGCCGCCGCCACCCGCGGGCTCCTGCTCGCCGCGCTGTCCGTGCCGCGCGAGAACACCGGCAGCCGCGTCGACCCCGTCACCGGACTCCTCGTCCCCGCCGAGGAGGACCCGGACTCCCCGGGCGCCCGCGCCCGCGACGCGCTGAGCGCCGCGGCCCAGCAGTCACGGGTACGCGAACTCGCCGCGCTCGCCGACTTCGACCAGGCCGCCGGGTCCACCGCCCGCGAGTCGCTCAAGGCCACCGTCACCGGCCCCGAGGTCAAGACCGCCGAGGAGTACCTCACCCGTCTCACCGACCAGCCCCGGCTCTCCGAAGCCGAACTCGGCACCGACCGCGCGAAGGCCGAGGCCGCCCTGTCGGCCCGTATCGACCTGATGCGCGGCGTCGAGTCCTCCCTCGGTTCCGCGCAGGTCACCCGGCTCTCCCGGCTGCGCGACGACGACGTCACCGCGCTGGAGCTCCGGATCGCCCTGGCCGGTGCCTGCCTGCTGTTCGCCGTCGGCGCCAGCACGGCCGTCGCCCGTACGCTCACCCGCCCGCTGGCCGTACTGCGGCTCGGCGCGGCGAGGCTGGCCGCCGGGCCGCAGGCCGCGGGCGCCGAGGCCGCACAGGGCGGGACCGCGGACGGCGGGGCCGCGGGCACGACCGCCGTGGAGCCGATCCGCTTCACCGGCCGCAACGACGAGTTCGCCCAGGTCGTACGGTCCCTCAACACGCTGCACGCCAGGCTCGCCGAGGCCGGCGCCCGTGTGGAGAAGCTCACCGGTGACCGTACGCACCTGATCGGCCAGCGCGAGACCCTCGCCACCCAGCGCGCCGAACTCCAGGAGCAGGTGGCCGAGGCCGCCACGCAGCTGGAGCGGATGCGCCACACCGTCCACTCCACGTTCGTCAACCTCTCGCTGCGCACGCTCGGCGTCGTGGAGCGCCAGCTCGGCATCATCGAGAGCCTGGAGGAGCGCGAGCAGGACCCGGAACGCCTCGCCACCCTCTTCAAGCTCGACCACATGGCGACCGTCATGCGCCGCCACGGCGAGAACCTGCTGGTCCTGGCCGGCACCGAGCACGGGCAGGGACAGCAGGGCCCGGTGCCGCTCGTCGACGTACTGCGCGCCGCCGTCAGCGAGATCGAGCGGTACGAGCGGGTGGACATCCGGTCGATCCCGCCGCACGCCCAGGTCGCGGGCTTCGCCGCCAACGACCTCAGCCACCTCCTCGCGGAGCTCCTGGAGAACTCCACCTCCTTCTCCCCGCCGGACGCCAAGGTCGAGCTCTCCGGCTGGCTCCTGGAGAGCGGCGAGGTGATGCTCTCCGTCCAGGACGAGGGCATCGGCATGACGCAGGACCGCCTCACCGAGCTGAACGCGCGGCTCGCCGAACCCTGTGCGTACGAGCCGGGCGACGGCACCGACGGCGGCATCGGCCTGCACGTGGCCGCGCTGCTGGCCGCGCGGCACGGCGTACGCGTGACGCTGCGCGAGCAGAAGCAGGGCGGCATCGCTGCGGTCGTCGTACTGCCGGCCGCGCTGCTGCCCGAGGCGCCGCCGGTGAGCGCGCCGCCCGCCGTGCCGGTGGCGGGGGACGCGCCCACGCTGAACCTCCCGGGGTCGGTCGCGGAGGCCAACTCCAACGCGCTGCAGGGGCGTTCGGTTCTCGGCGAGCCGCCGCGGGAGGGTCTGGAGGACCCGCTGGTGGCGGCGGCCGAGCGGTCGATCCGCGAGGACGCGCAGAAGTCGGCGCAGGACGCAGAGCCCACCGGCCCTGCCGAGCCCGCGACGCCGGCTCCCGGGCCCTACGCCATCGCACCCGACACGCACGAGCGCGTCGCCGACGGGGACGCGGACACCGGGGCACCGGCCGACGAGCCGACCCGGACGGTGCGGCTGCCCAGGCAGCCCGCCGCACCCGAGACGGAGTCGGTCACCGACGAGCCGGCCACCGAAGAGCCGGCCACCGAAGAGCCGGTCACGGACACCCCGGTCACGGACAACCCGGCCGCCGAAGAGCCGGTCGCTGACAGCCCGGCCACCGACGAGCCGGTCACGGACAAGGGACTGCCCAAGCGCACCCCCAAGATCGTCAAGTCCGGCCCCGCCCAGCCCAAGGAGCGCTCCACCGGCGTCGACGCGGACGCCCTGCGGCGTCGGCTCGGCGGTTTCCAGCAGGGCGCGATCAAGGGCCGTCGCGACGTCGAGGCAGAGATCTCAGGCAACGGGGAACGTCCAGAGACCAAGGGGGACACAGTTGAGGAGGAACGCAGTTGACTGCGTCCAGCACATTCGGGCTGAGTAGCGAAGCCCGCAATCTCCATTGGCTGTTGAGCAATCTCGTCGAGGAGGTGCCAGGGCTTCTCTCGGTCGCCGTCGTGTCGTCCGACGGGCTGCTCCTCCTCTCCTCCGACCCGGAGCGGAACACCGGACCGGCCTCCCCGGCCGCCGGCCAGGACGGCCCGAAGGGATCGAGCGCGGACCTCGCGACCATCGTCTCGGGCATCGCCAGCCTCACCCAGGGCGCCGCGAAGCTGATGGACGGCGGCGGCGTCAAGCAGACGATGATCGCGATGGAGGAGGGCAGCGTCTTCGTCATGTCGATCAGCGACGGCTCGCTGCTGGGCGTGCACGGCTCACCCGACTGCGACATGAGCGTCGTCGCGTACCACATGGCGCTCTTCGTCGGCCGTGCCGGACACGTCCTCACCCCCGAACTCCGCAGCGAGCTGCGCAAATCGATGGAGAGTGCTCTGTGACGCCGACGCCGACGTCCGCCGCCAAACTCCCCGTACGGGGCGAGGGCCGCAGGCCCGCCCGCGTACGCCCGTACTCGCTCACCGGCGGCCGCACCCGCTTCACGCACGTCCTGCTCGTCGAGACCTTCGTGGCGGCGATCGAAGCCCCCGAGGAGCGGCGCGAGCTGACCAACGGCGGCCTCCAGACACGTGTCATGCCGGAGATGCGGGCCATCGTCGAGCTCTGCCGCCGCATGCGTACGGTCGCGGAGATCTCCGCACTGCTGAAGATGCCGCTGGGCGTGGTCCGTGTGCTGCTCAGCGACTTGGCCGACCAAGGAAAGATCCGTGTGTACGGGACCGGGCACGCCCCCGGCCAGCCCAACCGCGCGCTGCTCGAAAGGGTGCTGAGTGGACTCCGCCGTCTCTGAGACCTTCCAGGCCCGCACCACCGGGCCCATACCGTCGGTCCCGGACCGGGCACAGCCGCCCCTGCCCGCCCCGGTCCTGCCGCCGGAGGCGGACGAAGGCGCCCAGGACTGGCAGACCGACCGTACCCGGGCCCCGATCGCCACCAAGATCGTGGTCGCGGGAGGTTTCGGCGTGGGCAAGACGACCTTCGTCGGCTCGGTCTCCGAGATCACCCCCCTCAAGACCGAGGCGGTGATGACCACCGCGAGCGAGGAGACCGACGACCTCACCGCGACGCCCGACAAGACCACGACCACCGTCGCGATGGACTTCGGCCGCATCACCCTCGACGACGACCTCGTGCTGTACGTCTTCGGGACGCCCGGCCAGCAGCGGTTCTGGTTCATGTGGGACGACCTGGTGCGCGGTGCGATCGGCGCGGTCGTCATGGCCGACACGCGCCGGCTGTCCGACTGCTTCCCCGCGCTCGACTACTTCGAGAGCTGCGGACTGCCGTACATCGTCGCCGTCAACCACTTCGAGGGAACGACGGCGTACGAGGTCGAAGACGTCAGGGAAGCCCTGACCGTACCGGCGCACGTACCGGTCGTGATCATGGATGCGCGCAAGCGGTTCTCGGTGGTCGAGTCGCTGCTCGCCCTCGTCGGTCATGCGCTCACGACCACGCCCGAATAGCGCCGCACCACCGAACAGCCAAGCAACGGAGAACCCCGCCATGCGGAAGATACTCATAGTCGGAGCCGGTCAGTCCGGGCTCCAGCTCGCCCTCGGACTCCAGAGCCGCGGGTACGAGGTCACCCTGATGTCCAACCGCACGGCGGACGAGATCCGGTCGGGCCGGGTCATGTCGACGCAGTGCATGTTCCACACCGCCCTCCAGCACGAGCGCGACCTCCAGATCAACTTCTGGGAGTCGCAGGCCCCGAAGATCGAGGGCCTCGGCGTCTCCGTCGCCGCGCCCGACTCCTCGCGCGCCGTGGACTGGGTCGGCAAGCTCGACGGTTACGCCCAGTCCGTCGACCAGCGCGTGAAGATGGCCGGCTGGATGGAGACGTTCGCGCAGCGCGGCGGGCAGCTCGTCATCCACGGCGCGGCCGTTTCCGACCTGGACTACTTCTCCCGTACGTACGACCTGGTCATGGTCTCGGCGGGCAAGGGCGAACTGGTCTCGATGTTCGGCCGCGACGCGTCCCGCTCCCCGTACGACGCCCCGCAGCGCGCCCTGGCCGTGGCGTACGTCCACGGGCTCGGCCCGCGCCCCGAGCACCCGGAGTTCGACGCCGTCCGCTGCAACCTGGTCCCGGGTGTCGGCGAGCTCTTCGTCATGCCGACGCTGACCCTCTCCGGCCGCGCGGACATCCTCTTCTGGGAAGGCGTTCCCGGCGGTCCCGTCGACGCGTTCAAGGGCGTGAAGGACCCCTCCGAGCACCTGTCCCTCACCCTGGAACTGATGGAGAAGTTCCTGCCGTGGGAGTACGCCCGCGCGACGAAGGTCGAGCTGACCGACGCGAACGGCACACTGGCGGGCCGCTACGCCCCGACGGTACGCAACCCCGTCGGCCGGCTGCCTTCCGGCGGCCTGGTCCTGGGCGTCGCCGACGTCGTCGTCGCGAACGACCCGGTCACGGGCCAGGGCTCCAACTCCGCGTCGAAGTGCGCGGCCTCGTACCTCTCCTCCATCACGTCCCACGGCGACCAGCCGTTCGACGAGGCGTGGATGCGCTCCACGTTCGACCGGTACTGGGACACGGCGCAGCACGTCACCAAGTGGACGAACGCGATGCTCGGCGTCCCGCCGGAGCACGTCCTGAACCTGATCGGCGCGGCGAGCGGCCTCCAGCCGGTGGCCGACCGCTTCGCGAACGGCTTCAACGACCCGGCGGACTTCGAGAACTTCTTCTACGACCCGGAGAAGACGAACGCCTACCTGGCGTCGGTCACCGGAGCCTGACGGGCCTCTGAGCACCGAAGACCCCCAGCCTCGACCGGCCGGGGGTCTTCCCGCTCGTGGGGGCGGACGGTTTCGAACCGCCGGCATCCGCTGTGCGGGCCCGGCCGCGGGCCGCTCGGCGCCACCGGCGTGACGACCGCCGGCCCTTCACGAACCGGTCCTGGACCGCCTGCTCCGCGCCCTTCTCGTGGATCTCAGAGCATGATGAGCAGACGCGTGTTCGGCTTGAGCTTCCTGTTCACCGAACGGCTCTGCACGTATACCTCCAGCTTGGGATTACGCCCCGCCTTCACGGAGACGGTCCCCTGGATGCCCGTGCCGAACAGAAGACTGCGTGCCGCGTCGCCCGTGTACGCGCGGTCGGTGTCCTTCTCGACCACGATGACTTCCTTGTCGGGCTGGACCTGGACCCGGGTGCCCAGCTGGTAGTAGCAGGAGCCGCGTTCGTACGTCACGCCCGGATGCGAATCGACGAAGGACCGGATCTCGACCTCCGTGTCGACCTTCAGGAGCCGGTACTTGTCGGCCGGGACCGGTTCGAGGTTCGCCCGCACGTCGTCGACCGATATGTCCTGGCCGACAGCGAACAGGTTCTTCGTGCCGCGCACCCCCTGCTCGCGGCCACGGAGGAAGCTGGTGGCGGCGGCACGCACGGTACCGATCGCCTCCTCGACGCCCTCCTGGGAATCCGCGTCCCAGATGGCGATGTTTCCGGCCGGGAAGCCGTAGTTCTGGGCGGTTCGCTTCGCCAGGGAGTTCGGAACGAGGATCGCGGAAGTCCAGTGGCCCGGAAGCGCGCCCATCTTCGCCGCGATCCTGTCGAGCCAGGGGCCGAGGATGGTCATGTCGCCGTCGTGCCGCCGGTCGCCGCCGGAGGCGTTCTCCTCGCCGTCCGTCACCACGATCTGGAGGAAACTGTGCTCGCCGTACTCCTCCCAGATGTGGCCCAGGTCGTCCAGGGACTTCAGAGAGGCTTCGATGAGGGCCGTGGCGCCGTTGTTGACCTTGTACAGACCTCGCATGGACGGCAGGTGCTTCACGTCCATGTCCCAGACCAGGTTCTCCACCTTGTGGTCGAAGGAGTAGAGGCTGATCCGGGTCTCATGGCCGAGGCTGTCGGACTCGGCCTTCAGACCCGCCACGAACTCGTCCACGACACGGATGAGTTGACTCTGGTGCTGACGCATGGAACCCGAACAGTCCACTACCAGCGCGACGTGATTCACCTTGTGCTGGATCTTGTTGGCGGACACGTTTCTGCTCCTTCTCCGAGGCTCCCCGAGTGATGTCCTCACACTAGGAGGAGGCACTGACAACGGAGCTTGACGGGCGATCACCCCCCCGGGCCCGTGCACGGAACGGCGGGTGACGGGCGCCGTGCGGGACACCTGCTCGAATCCGGTCCGGTCTACTGGCCGATGAGCTCTTCGAGCTCTCTCGCGGTCCAGTGGCCCGCCGCACCGGGGCAGGCCGCCAGGTAGCCCGCGATCGTGGGCGCGTCCCACGCGCCCGCTTCGAGAAGCCCCGTGAACAGATGCCGCAGGTAGGCGGCGGAGGGCCTGTTCCACTCCGTGTCGTGGAGACGCCAGGGGGCGGTGAAGGTGAGAACGGGCAGGCCGTCCAGCGCGCCCGGGCAGACGAGCGTTTCGTAGCGCCCGGCCCCGAGTGTCGCCCTGCCCCCGGCCAGAGCCTCGCTCAGGTCGAGGTCGGCGCCTGGTTCCCGGTACATCTCCTGGGCCGCGATGTCGGAGAACTGCTCAGCCGTGACCAGGTGGGCCCGCGCAAGAACACGTCCGCTCGCCTCCGGGTCGTAGAAGGCCCGCGCTCCGGCCCACACCGGGGACTCCGTGGCGAAGTAGAGGGCGCCCTCCAGCTCCACCGGGACGGACGCTGCCGGTGCGCGCCTGTCCCGGCAGCCCGGATAGGTCCTGGCGGCTCCCGGAGGACGACCGCCCGCGATGTAGAAGGCCAGGCGGTCCAGGTGTGTGTTGGAGCCGTAGGACGCGTACCAGACCTGATGCGGTGCGGCGCCTTCGCACCGCGCTTCGCCGAGGACGCGGGTGCCGGTCATGGTCTTCCGGTACCCCGTGGGCGGTGCGTGAACGGCCGAGAGCGGTCGGCACGCCGTAGCGGACGAGGTGCCGGTCTTCCCGTCCCGGTCCGTCCGGGCGCCAGGGGCCCGCCCCGGCTTCGGGGCCGGACGGGCGGGGGGACGGCCCCGCGGGGTCATGCCCCCGGCGCCGCCTCCGACGCGTACCCCCAGTCGGAGCCCGCCGTCGCGCCGCGCGGGAGCTTCGGCGGGGTGTAGGACGGCAGCGGCTTCAGGCGCGGGTCCGGGCGGACGGCGCCCAGCAGGGGGTTGGCCGCGATCGGGGAGACCTTGACGCGGGAGCCGGGGCGCGGGGCATGGACGACCATGCCGTTGCCGAGGTAGATCGCCACATGCGTGGCCTCGGGGAAGTAGATCACCAGGTCGCCCGGCCGCAGTTTCCGCAACGGCACCTTCGGCAGCTGCCGCCACTGCTCCTGGCTCGTCCGGGGGATGTCCCGCCCCGCGTGCGCCCACGCCTGCGACGTGAGCCCCGAGCAGTCGAAGGAACCCGGTCCCTCCGCGCCCCACACGTACGGCTTCCCGATCTGCCGGACGGCGTACTCCACCGCCTTGCCGCCCAGCCGCGAAGGTGTCCGCCGCGCGGCCTCGCCCGGGCTGCCGAGCGCGCCCGAGGCCAGCAGGCCGCGCTGCGCCTTGCCGGTGTTGCGCTCCTCCAGCCGCGCCAGACCGGCCAGCTGTTCCTCGGTCAGCGAGGCCAGCAGCTCCTCCACGTCCCGCAGCCGCTCCCGTACCGCGTCGCGCTGCTTCTTCTGCTTTCTGGCGAGCGTCTGCTGCTTGTCGAGCGCGTACCGCTCCCTGGTCGCGAGTGCGTCCGCCCGCCTCTCGCCGCTCTCCAGCCGCGCGATCGTCGCCGCCCGGTCGTCGGCCGCCCGCTGGAGTACGTGGCCCTGCGCCAGCGCGCGCTCCGGGTCCCGGGCCAGCAGCAGCCGCAGGTACGGGGAGAGGCCGGTCCGCCCCTGGTACTGCTCGCGGGCCAGCCGGCCCGCCGCGCTCCGGCTCTCGGCGAGCGCGATCCGGGCCCTGGACAGGCCCGCGGACATTTTCCTGACCTCGCCCAGCTGTTCCTTGACGGACTCCTCCGTCGCCTTGTACGTCTCGCCGGCCTCCTCGGCCCGCCGGTACAGCTTCTGAAGCTCCGTCAGCAGTTCCGCGACGGTCGGCGCCTGCCGGGGCGGGGCGGGAGCGGGGGCGGGTGGAGGGGCGGGAGTGCCCGGTGCCGCCGCGGTGGGCGGCGCGGGGAGTGCCGTGAGCACTGCGGCGGCGGCCAGTGCGACCGTGCAGACGGACTGGGTGAGTCTGCTTGACACGTCATCACCTCCGGTTCGCGGCCGGGCGGTCCGGCCTCAAGGTGATGATGTGCACCGGTGGCGGGGGTGCGAGCGGGCGGCTGGGCGGGTTGGGCCAACGCCGTCACCCGCCGAGAGGTAATCCGCGGTACCACCGGCGTGGCTGCACAGCGCGACCCCGCCCCGGCACAGGTGCCGGGACGGGGTGCGGGGTGTACGGGGTGCACGGGGTGGTGCGAGGCGTACTGAGGTGGTGCGGGGTTACGGGTGGTGCGGGGTCAGCTGTGCGGCGTTCAGCCCAGCTTGGCCAGCTGCGCCTCGATCTCGGCCTTCGGCTGCTCCGTCTTGCCGGAGAAGCTCTGGGCGTAGAAGGTCACGAGCGTGCTGCCCTTGCGCACCGTCACCAGCTGGGACGTGCTGGGCTCGCCCTCCAGGTCCATCGTCAGGGTGAAGGCGACCGCCTCGTCACCACCGGCGTAGGTGCCGGGGGCGACCTTGGTGTACTTCGTCTTGTCCGAGCCGGTGACCACGGTGAAGCCGCCCGCGCAGGCCTTGCCCGCGGCGCGCAGCTCGGCGAGGGCGTCCTGGGCGCCCTCGCCCTCGTACGAGCCCAGGGTGTCCGACATGAGCGTCGTGCTGCCCAGACCGGTCAGGCCGGCCTTCAGCTTCTCCTCGGGAGAGGCGTCCTCGGCCGGCTTCTCGGGCACAGTGGTGATCTTGCGCGCCGAGGTCGCGGCGGGCGTGCCCGCGGACCGCAGCGCGACGGCGTCGACGAGCGGCTTGCAGTCGGCCTTGTCGGCGGTGGCGCCCTTCGCCGCGGCGAGGTCCACCTTGGAGGGCTCGGCGACCTTGTGGCTCTTCAGGTCGGCCTCGGCCAGGACGAGCTTGTCCAGCTCCGCCTGCGACAGGGCCTTCGCCGCGGGCTCGGCGGCGGCTGCGCTCTCCTTGGCCTTGTCCTTGCCCTCGGGGGCGGCGTCGACGGTTTTGTCGGCACCGCAGGCGCCGACGAGCAGGGCCAGCGAGAGCGCGGAGGCGGCGACGGCGGTACGGCGGACGGTGGTGCGGCGCATGAAACGGTTCCCTCTGGATCGGTGAACAACGGTCCCCCCGCGCGAAGTCCACTCAGCCGGTGACACGCGGAATCTGTTGTGATCACCGAATCTACGGCCCCTGCCCGCACGATGATCAACGAATTCCGGCCGTCGGCGGGATTGTGACGCCCGCGCAATCGCAGAGGCACCCGATCGATACGCGTTCCGCTACAACCTTCGCCGCCGTATCTCAGTCGAGAGGGAGCGCGTAGAAGTTGCGGCCGCGCCACAGCACGGCCCTGCTGCCGAACGCCTCCGCCCGGTAGGAGGCGCTGGCCTCCTCCGCGCCCGGCGCCGTGACGCCGGAGTCCTGGAACTTCCACAGCCGCCGCCCGTCGCGCGCGCCGATCGCGGTGGCCTGCGTCTCGTTGAGCGCGAAGACGGTGCGGCCGCTGCTGCTGAGGGCGATCCGGGGGGTGGCCCGGCCGGGGTACTCCGTGGCGCGCTTCCACCGCTGGACGCCGGTCGCCCTGTCGACGGCGTACACCTCGTTGGAGTCGCCGGGGACGTACAGCGTCTTGTCGCGCACGACGCCGCTGCCGAAGCCGTAGGGGGCGTCGTCGGAGGAGCCCGAGGCGGCCTCGAGCTTCCAGAGCTTCTTGCCGCTGCGGGTGTCGTACGCCTGCAAGTCGCCTTCCACCGCCGCGTAGAGCCGGCCGGACGGGTCGTCGGTGATGCCCGCGCTCGGCCGTACCCCGACGAAGAACTTGCGCCACAGCGTCCTGCCGGTCCTGCGGTCGACGAGGACGAAGGCCGCCCTGCCCCTGGCCTTCTTCTGCTGGGCTGCGGTCATGGAGGAGGTCCTCTGGCGCAGGAGCAGGCTGTCGGGGCGGATGCCGGCCGTCTCGTAGCGGGGGACGGTGCCGGGGCGGCCGTTCGGCACCTCGGTGCGCCACAGCTCCTTGCGGGCGGCCATGTCGTACGCGAAGAGGTAGGAGCGCGTGCGCGTCACCTTGTCCTTCTTCCCGCCCAGGGTGTCGACCCTCGCCGCGAACCAGACCACGGGGCCGTCCGCGGCCACTTTGGCGCCGAGCACGGCCCGGGTGTCCTTCTGGCCCTTCGTCAGGAGGGGCCCGTACGGCACCCGGTGCCTGACCTGCCCGTCCTTCGCGGACAGCCACAGGAAGTCGGCCGGGGTGACGACGAAGCAGTGGGTGCCGTCGGCGGCTTCGGGGGCGTAGTCCGTACCGGCGGCCTTCTGTTCCCAGAGCGGGCGGCCGGTACGCAGGTCCAGCCCGGTCGTCAGTTCCCCGCCCGGGATCAGGAGGACCTGGTCGCGCCAGAGGCGGGCCGGCGGGCCCTCGGCCGCGACCGGGTGCCGGTAGTGCCAGAGCGGATCGGGAGCGAGTCCGGGCAGCGGCTCGGGGCGGCCGACGGGCTTGGAGCCACCGGGCGTGCGCGCGGGCGCGTCGTCCTCGCCGCCGGAGAGGGCCAGCACCGCACCTCCGCCCACCACCAGCCCGGCGGCGCCCGCCGCGATCCCGGTGAACAGACCCCGCCTGCTGAGACCGCCGAGACCGCGCGGGGCGGCGGTCCGGGCGGGTGGCCGCGGCGCGGAGGCGGTGGCGTGCGGGAGGGCGAGCGCGGTCCCGGGGTGGGGGAGGAGGGGAGCGGGGCCGGGCTGCGGCGCGCCTCCGGCCCCGGTCACGGCCGGTGCCGCGGTGCGCCGCAGCGCCGGCAGATGCAGGGTGGGCCCGCCGCCGACGTCCGCGGCGCCGGCGGGCGCGCCCCCGGCCTCCCCCGTGGGCCCGGTCTCCCCCGCGGCCCCCGGGGCGGAGCCCAGGCGGTGGGAAGGGGCGGGCAGGGGGACCAGGTCCTGCGCCCCCGTCCCCGCACCCGGCTCCAGCGCCCTCGCCGCCTGGTCCGTCAGGGCCGAGACCAGCCGGTCCGGGAGCCAGCCGTGGCGGGCCAGGGCCGCCGCGCCCTCCAGGGCCAGTTCCGCCGCCAGGACGCCCGGGGCCGGGCGGTCCGCCGGGGACTTGGCCAGGCAGCGGGCGATCAGCGCGCGCAACTCCTGCGGTACGGCGGCCAGTTCCGGCTCGGCGTGCGCGATGCGCTCGGCGGCCGCGCCCTCGGGGCCCGCCGCCAGCGGGGTCGCGCCGGTCGCGGCGTACGCCAGGAGCAGGCCGAGGACGAAGATGTCGGACGCGGGGCCGGGCTCCTGGCCGGCCAGCTGCTCCGGGGTGAGGTAGCCGAGGCGTACGGACAACTGGCCGCCGGGGCCCGCTTCGGCGGCCACCGAAGCCCCCAGCGCGCCGAAAGCCGTCAGGCGCGGCCCGTCGGAGGCCAGCAGCACGGTGTCGGCGGCGAGACCGTGGAGTACGGCGCCGGTGGCGTGCACCCGGGACAGGGTCTCGGCGAGCGCGGCGCCCAGGGTGCGTACGGTCCGCTCCGGCAGCGGCCCGGCGAGCCCGACCGCCTCGCCCAGCGTCAGCGCGGGTACGTAAGGGGTCGCCGTCCACAGCCCGGAGCCGTCGGCGCCCGAGCCGGCCGGGGCCTGCACCCAGCCGCCGGCCAGCCGCCGGGCGGTCTGCGCCTCCGCCTGGAAGCGGCGGCGGAAGGCGGGCAGTCCGGCCAGAGCGGGGCGGGCGGCCGAGACCACGGCCGTCGTACCGTCGGCGGAGCGCGCCAGGTACTGCACGGCGCTCGCGGTCTCCCGCAGGCGCGACAGCAGGGCGTACGGCCCGATGCGGCGTGGATCGTCCTGACGCAGCGCTTCCAAGGCGCACCCCCTGTGGTCACCGTGCCGGGGCCGCTCTCTCGGTCACAGCGGACACACCCTGCACAGCCGTCGATCTTATGGCGTGCTGTCCGGCTTCGACCAGGGCCACCTCGGGCGGTGGCGCTCGCGTCCCTCCGGCGCGTACGCGTACTTCCAGCCGCGCTGGAGCCCCAGCCGCTTGCTGTATCCGGCGGGGAGGCGCAGGTAGGCGTGCACGGTCGGCGGTCCGCCGCCGTCGTCCGGCACCGGCACCTCGTACCACTTCGGCGGGTGTCCGGTCGGCCCGACGAGCACCGGCAGCACCCGCCCGTCCAGGGGGCCGCCCACGAAGGGCGTGTTCTCGCTTCTCACCCGGCCAGTCTCGCAGGGGCGAAGACCGCGGGAGGTCTCACAGGAGGTGGGCCGCTTCGGCGATCACCGGGATCACCCGCCGCGCCAGCACCCCCGCCGGGCCGTCCGCCGTCTCCGTCGCCAGCGCCGCCCTCGTCACGGCCGCCGTCTGCGGGTCCGTCGCCGCGGTCACGGCCAGCAGCGCGACGAAGTGGTCGACCAGCCAGTCCCGCAACGCGCCGGCCGGCGGCTGCTTGTCCTCGTCCAGCCAGATCAGGGAGGCCGCCTCGACGGCCGTGATCCAGGTGCGGACCATCATCCGCAGCCGGGGCCCGGCCGTCTCCGCGACGCCCAGGTGCGCCAGGATCTGCTCGGCCGCGGCCCGCCGCACCCCGTCGACGATCGCGGTCGTACGGGAGGTCTCGGCGACGCTGCCGCCCTGGAGCAGCGCGCTGAACCCGGCGTCGTGCTGGTCGACGAAGGCCAGATAGCGGTCCAGGGCGGCGGCGAGCCGCCGGGTGAGCGGCCCGGCCTGCGGCTCGGCGAAGCACAGCTTCAGCTCGTCGGCGGCGGAGCCGAGCGCGGCCTCGTACAACTGCTGCTTGCCACCCGGGAAGTAGCGGTACACGAGCGGCCTGGACACCCCGGCCGCCTCCGCCACGTCGTCCAGCGAGATCTCCTCGGGCGCCCGGTGCGCGAAGAGCGACAGGGCGGCGCCCAGGAGCTGGCTGCGCCGCTCCTCGACGCTGAGCCTGCGGTACGCGGGGGTGGCTGCTGCCGGGGTCATGCCCGCAGCGTAGCCCCGTATGCGCCCGGTTACGCGAGGAGTCCCGAGCTCTTCCAGAGCCGGCGGCCGACGCCCTGGAGCACGCCGATGTCGTCGAGGAAGTCGGTGAGCCGCTTCGCGCCGTTCTGCATGACCTCCGTGCGGTGGCCGCTCGCCTTGACCTGGGCGACGGCCTCGCGGCGGTCGAGGCCGACGTTCTCGTACACCCGCGGGTTGACGAAGCACGTCGAGAAGACACGGGCCGCCTCGCCGCAGCTGACCCGGGTGAGCTCGCGCTCCCACGCGGGCGCGGTCACCATCTGGCGGCGCAGCTCCTCGCGGGCGTACCGGACGTGGCGCGCCTCCTCGACCACGTGGATGCGGGTCACCCCGCGCACGAGGGTCTGGATGCGCTCGTCCGGGAACGTCAGCCGCTGCATCCAGTCGAGGATCTCCTCGCCGAGCAGCGTGGCCGCGAACGAACCCGGCGTCGTCGAGACGGTCTTCAGGACGCGTGCGAGGTTGTGGTAGAGCCGCGGCACCGGGTACGCGGGCGCGCCGCCCTTCTGGATCATCTTGGCGAACATCATCGAGTGCCGGCACTCGTCGGCGATCTCGGTGAGCGCGTAGCGCACGTGGTTGCTGGTCACGGACTTGTCGTAGATGTGCCTGACCAGCAGCTGCATGAGGATGATCTCGAACCAGATGCCGAGGGAGGCCAGCGACGCGGCCTCGTGCCTGGCCAGGTCCATGCGCTGCTCCTCGGACATCTTCCGCCAGAGCGGAGTGTCGTAGAGCGATACGAGCTCGGGCGGCCAGAACCACTTGCCCTCTTCGGCGGGGGCGTCCCAGTCGAGTTCCGTCTCGGGGTCGAAGGAGTGCTTGGCGGACGACTCCAGCAGGCGCTCGGCGACCTGCTCACGGTCCTTGAGGAGGCCGAGTGCGTCCCTGAGTGCGTCGCGTTCGGTCACTGCGGTCATGGCGGGGGGCACCTCACGGGTGGGTTACTGGCGGTCACAGCCGTGCTCGCCTCTTATGAGACTGCTTGTCAGCAAGCCCGTCAATCCCTCGCGCGGAACTTGTTGGCCGCCACTCCGGCCGGGCGCCCGCCGACGGGTGATTGCGCCAACTGCCCTTTGCGCAAAAGGGATGTACGGCCGGGCAGCCGGCCCGGCACGATGGCGGCCATGACCGCGACCGCGAACACGCAGGCCGCCCGCCGCAGCCTCGAAGCGCTCGCCCTCGGCGACGCTTTCGGGGAGCGCTGGTTCCCCCTCTTCCGCGAACGGCGGCAGGCGCTCGCGGAGATCCGGGCCCGGCGCGTCCCCGAAGAGCCCCTCTGGCACTGGACCGACGACACCGCGATGGCGAGAGCGGTCGTGCGGGTGCTCGACGAGCACGGGGAGATCCGGCAGACGCCGCTGGCGAGGACCTTCGCCCACACCTTCATGGCCGACCAGGCGCGCGGCTACGGCAGCGGCATGCACGAACTGCTCCCGCAGCTCGTGGAGGACCCCTCCGCCTGGCCCGTGCTCGCCCGCACGCTCTTCGGCGGCGAGGGCAGTCTCGGCAACGGCGCGGCGATGAGGGTCGCGCCCCTGGGCGCCTGGTTCTCGTACGACGTCGAAGTCGCCGCGGCGCAGGCCGAGTTGTCGGCCGAGGTGACCCACGCCCATCCGCAGGGCGTCGCGGGTGCGGTGGCCGTCGCCGTCGCGGCCGCGCTCTCGGCGCGGGGCGAGCTGTCGGTCGCGGAGGTGGCGGAACGTACGCCTGCCGGGCCTGTCCGCGACGGGCTGCTGCGCGCGGCGGGCCTGTCCTTCGCCACCGCGCCCTGGAAGGCCGCCGACCTGCTGGGCAACGGGCAGCGCATCCGCGCCGACGACACGGTGCCGTTCGCGCTCTGGACGGCGGCGCGCCACCCGGACGACCTGGAGGCGGCGCTGTGGTCCACGGCGGAGGGCTTCGGTGACGTCGACACGACGTGCGCGATCACCGGGGGGATCGTCGGCGCCCGTACGGGAATCGACGCGATGCCCGAGGAGTGGACGGAGCGGCGGGAGGCGCTGGGGTGACGAAGGGGCCGGGGCGATTTGTGTGCGCATGCGTGAAGTAGCGTGCGGTCATGACCATGCCACCGCCGCCCCAGCAGCCCCCCGGCCCGTACGGGTCCCCGCAGCCGCCGCATCCGTACGGCGGGCAGCCTCCGCAGCCGCCGTACCCGGGTCAGCCCTACCCGCAGCAGCAGCCGTACCCGGGTCAGCCGGGTCAGCCGTACCAGCCGGGTCAGGGCGGCTGGGGTCAGCCGCCCATGGGGCCGCCCCCGCCGCGCAAGAACCGCACCGGCATGGTGATCGGCATCGTCGCGGCCTCGCTGGTCGCGCTCGGCGCCCTCGGGTTCACGGTGAAGCAGCTGTCCGAGGCCGGGGCCGTGGCCTCCGGGGCCGGTTTCCCCGAGGCCGAGTACGAGCTCACCGTGCCGAAGACCCTGCTCGACGGCGAGTACAAGCTGGCCCAGGACATGTCGCGGACCGAGGGCGAGAAGGCCCTGGAAGGGGCGTACGACGCGAAGGTCCGCAATCCGAGGCCCGCCGTCGGCCAGTACACCTCCGGGTCCCCGACCGAGCCGAGTGCGCTGGTGATCTCGGGCATGTACGGCCAGTTCAAGGAGCCCGACGAGGCACGCAGGAAGATGCTGGAAGGCGCGGAGGACGGCCAGGGCGCGACGCTTGCCGTGCCCGCCGAGGAGATCGAGCCGGCGGGTTCCCCCGTCACGCTGAGCTGCCAGGTCCTGACCTCGTCGCAGAACGGCACCGATGTCACCCTGCCGATGTGCGCCTGGGCCGACGGGAACACGGCCGCCTCGGTGGCCGTCGTCACCCCCGAGATCTCCCGGCAGGACCCCGGGTCCGTGGACCTCGGCAAGATCGCCGAGATCACCGTCGAGGTCAGGGAAGAGGCCAGGCGCAGGACCGGCTGATCACGCGGACGCGCCGCCGGGGGGCGGGAACGGCGTACGCAGCGTGAAGGACTCCGGCGTCGGGCCGTGCTCGCGCAGGCGCAGGAGTGCCTTCTCGGCGTCCGCCACCGTCGGGCGGCTCCCCGCCTCCACCCACCACAGCGCCGTCATCGCTTCCTTCACGCGCGCGAACCACTCGTGGCGCCGGCCGAGCAGCTCCCGGTGCCGTCCCTGGTACATGAAGGCGGTCAGGGCGTCGGCGTCGCGCCACACCGACATGTTCACGATCAGCCACTCGTCCCCGAACACCGGCACGTCCGTCGCGTTGCCCGTCTCGCTCTGCAGCCGCCACACGAAGCCGTCGGCGCCGTCGGCCACCGCGTTCACGGGGTCCAGGGCGTCCACGAAGTCCTTCAGCTCCGGGGAGTCCAGCGGGAACCTGAGGCGGGCGATGTTCACCTGGGCGAGTTCGTACGCGGCGGGAACGGCGGGAGCGGCGGGAACGGCGGAGTCGGTGGTCATGGCCGCACGATAAGCGCGTACGGCGACACCCCCAGGGCCGTTTCACCCAGCGAGACATGATGGCAGGTCAGCCGTCCATCGCCGCCCGCATCACCGCCCGCGCGATCGGCGCCGCGCTTCCCCCGCCGCTGATGTCGGCGCGGTCCGCCGACGCGTCCTCCACGACCACCGCCACCGCGACCGCGGGCCGGCTCTCGCCCTCCTCCTGCGCCCAGGAGATGAACCAGGCGTACGGCATGCCCGTGTTGTCGACGCCGTGCTGCGCCGTGCCCGTCTTGCCGCCCACCGTCACCCCCGGGATGGCGGCGTTCGTGCCGGTCCCCTTCTCCACGACGTCGACCATCATGTGCCGGAGCCGCAGGGCGGTGGCCGGGTTCACCGCCTGGTGCAGGGACTTCTGGCGGGTCCGCGAGACGACGTCGCCGTCCGCCCGGGTCGTACTGTCCACCAGGTAGGGGTACATGAGGTCACCGTCGTTGGCGACGGCCGCGGCGACCATCGCCATCTGGAGCGGCGTCGCCGTCGTGTCGTACTGGCCGATGGAGGAGAGCGCGAGCTGGTCGTCGCTCATGCTGGTGTCGAAGTTGCTCCGGGACACCCCGGACGGGATCCTCAGCCCGTCGTCGTTGAAGCCGAACCTGTTCACGGTGTCCAGCATCCCGGCCAGCCCCACCCGCACGCCCAGATCCGCCATCACCGTGTTGCAGGAGACCCGGATCGCGTACTCCAGCGACGCGTTGCGGCAGCCGCGCGCCTCGTTGGGGAGCCTGGTGGTGGTGTTGGGCAGGAAGTACGGCTCGGGCGTCCTCGTCGGCGCGTCGATGTCCTCCACCACGCCCGATTCGAGCGCCGCGGCCGCTGTCACGATCTTGAAGGCGGACCCCGGCGGATACGTCTGCCGGATGGCCCGGTTGAGCATCGGCTGGCTCGCCGCGCCGGTCAGCCGCGCCCACGCGTCCGTGACCGCCTTCCCGGTCCCGGAGAGCCGCTCGGGATCGTACGACGGGCTGCTGACCAGCCCCAGGATCTTCCCCGTCGTGGGCTCGATCGCCGCGACGGCGCCCTTCCTGCCGGCGAGCCCGTCGTACGCCGCCCGCTGGACCGCGCCCTTGATGGTGGTGACGGCGTCGCCGCCGGGCTGCCGCGAGCGCGTGACCTCGTTCCACAGGGGGACCGGGGCGAGCATCGGATCGGTGCCGGAGAGGACGTCGTCCGCGGCGTTCTCGATGAGGGTCGTGCCGTACGTCTGGGAGGCGTAGCCGGTGACGGGCGCGTACAACGGCCCGTGCAGATACGTTCTTTCGTACCGCAGCTGCTCGCCGCTGTCCCGGGATCCGGTGACCGGCCCCCCGTCCACGACGATGTCGCCGCGCGGCTGGCTGTAACGGACGATGGTCTGGCGCCGGTTGGCGGGATTGTCGCTCAGCGACTCGGCCTGGAAGACCTGGACGCGGGCGGCGTTCAGCAGCAGCGCGACGAGCAGCAGCAGGCACAGCCCGGCCGCGCGGCGGATGTAGCGGATCACTGGTCGTCCTCCACGACGGGGGCGATGATGCCGGTCTCGGCGTGCTCGGGCTGCGGACGGCGGGCCGAGTCGCTGACCCGGATCAGCAGCGCCACGATGATCCAGTTGGTGACGACGGACGAACCGCCCTGCGCCAGGAACGGCATCGCCATGCCCGTCAGCGGGATCAGCCCCATCACACCGCCCGCGATGACGAACACCTGGAGGGCGAGGATCGAGGCGAGGCCGATCGAGAGCAGCCGCCCGAACGGGTCGCGCAGCGCGAGGCCCGCCCGGTAGCCGCGGGCGACGAGCAGGGAGTACAGCAGGAAGATCGCGGTGAGCCCGGACAGGCCGAGCTCCTCGCCCGCCGTCGCCAGGATGAAGTCGGACTTGGCGGCGAAGCCGATGAGGATGGAGTCGCCGGCGCCGAGCCCCGTGCCGAGCATGCCGCCGGCCGCGAAGGCGAACAGCGACTGGGCGAGCTGGCTCGCTCCCCGGCCCGCCTCGATGGACGCGAAGGGGTGCAGCCAGTCCTGGACGCGGCTGTGGACGTGCGGTTCGAGCGAGCCGACGACGAAGGCGCCGACCGCCGCGAGGAGCAGGCCGACGGCGATCCAGCCGGTGCGGCCGGTCGCGACGTACAGCATGATCACGAAGAGTCCGAAGAAGAGCAGCGAGGTGCCGAGGTCGCGCTCCAGGACGAGTACGCCGACGCTGAGCAGCCAGATCGCGACGATCGGGCCCAGCACGCGGCCGGTGGGGAGCTGGAGTTTCCAGATCCTGCGGCCGGTGTAGGCGAGGGCGTTGCGGTTCCCGGCGAGGTAGGCGGCGAAGAAGACGGCGAGCAGGATCTTCGCGAACTCGCCGGGCTGGAAGGAGAAGCCGCCGACGCGGATCCAGATCTTCGCGCCGTTGATGGCCGGGAAGAAGATCGGCACGATCATCAGGACGAGGGCGGCGGCGACCGAGAGATAGGCGTACCGCTGGAGGACGCGGTGGTCGCGCAGCAGGACGACCACGCCGATGAAGAGCGCGACACCGAGGGTGGACCAGATGAGCTGGGTGGGGGCCGCCTGGTCCCTGGGGGTCTCCAGGTCGAGGCGGTAGATGAAGACCAGGCCGAGGCCGTTGAGGAGGACCGCGATGGGCAGGACCAGCGGGTCGGCGTACGGGGCGCGGAAGCGGACGGCGAGGTGGGCGAGGAGCGCGAGGGCGCCGAGGCCGGCGCCGTAACCGGCGGCGCCGGGCGGCACGGCGCCGTCCTGGGTGAGGCCGACGGCGATGTAGCCGTACACGGCGATGAGGACGGCGCAGACGAGGAGCGAGAGTTCGACGCCGCGCCGCTTGGGGAGGCGTACGTCGGGCGGGGGAGCGTCCACCGTCGTTGCGGTCATGTCGGGCAACGTAGCAAGCGAGCAGGCCGTATGTCCGTATATGTCAAGGGGTTCCGGCCGGTGAGTGCGGCCGGCCGCTCACGCCCGGGGTCGTCGGCACGCGCGCGGAGGCTTCGGCGCGGGGAGCGTCAGCACGTGCGCGGGGCGGGTCCGATGTCCGCGATGTAGCGTGCCGAGCCCCAGGCCCAGGTGCCGTCGGTGAGCAGGTACCAGTGGCTGTCGCCGTGCACGTTCTCGCCGTGGGTCTTGCAGAAGACGTGGACGACCGCGCCGTAGGGCCTGCTGCCGATGACCCTGCTGCCGCGGGTGGGTTTGTCGCGCAGCAGCAGCCCCGACTTGGCGGTGACGCGCCCCTTGTACGTGTGGGAACTCCCGGCCGGGGGCTCCGGATGCTGGACGGGGTCCGCGGCGGCGAGCGCCGGCCCCGCGGTGAGGAGTGCGACGACGGCGCCGGCGGCGGCGTACAGGCCGAGCCTGGAGAGCGGGGACCTGGAGAGCGGAGGTCCGGAGAGCGGGGACCGGGGGAGCAGGGGCATGGGCATGCTGGCTCCTGGAGGGGAGGGGCCTTCGCCGCGGCGAAGGCCGGCGGGGGATCCGGTCCGTGACGAACCGGTCCTCGACTCGCCCGGTTCACGCTAATTTCGCCACCCGCTGATCGCAATCCGTCACTCTGCGTGCTCAGCGCTGGTAGGGATTCTGCCCGGGGTGCTGCTGGGGCGCCTGCCCGTAACCGCCGCCGTGCCCCTGCCCGCCCTGGCCGCCGCCGCCCTGCGCCTGGAGCTGCTCCGCCTGCTCCTGGGAGACCTGCTGCTCGGCGCCGCAGAAAGTGCACTGTGTCGTGTACTTCGTGGAGAACGGGAACAGCGGTACGAAGAACAGCGTGAACTTGCTGACGCGCTTCTTGAGCGTGTGCGCCGCCGGATTGCCGCAGCGCCCGCACACCAGCGTGAGCATCGCCAGTTGGTAGAGGTAGCTCTTGCTGCCGAAGATGATCATTCGATGGTCCCCTCGTGTGTCCGTCCGTGCCGGCCGGTGCCTGTCTGCGCCGGCTGCCCGTCGGTCTGCTCTGCTGTCGAGTCTGCACCAACCGGCCCGGTGGGGCTCATGGCCCTCGCGGCGCCGGTGCGGTGACGCGGCGCCGGTACGCCCGGCGCCGGTACCGCGACGCGGCGCCGGGCGCACCGGCCGGACCGGCGGGCCGGCCGGTCCGCGTTGGCGACGCGTACCGCCGCTTTTCACGGTGACGACACGCCCTCTTCCCTTCCCCCCGGTCCTCTTGGAACATTCTCTCCGCTTCCGCCCTTCCGTTCCCCCCACGCCCCAGGAGGCCCTCCACTCA
Organism: Streptomyces altiplanensis; assembly: GCF_053591575.1. Taxonomy (NCBI): domain Bacteria; kingdom Bacillati; phylum Actinomycetota; class Actinomycetes; order Kitasatosporales; family Streptomycetaceae; genus Streptomyces; species Streptomyces altiplanensis. The sequence continues at coordinate 106,604 of NZ_JBSFUB010000011.1, forward strand.
TGCCAGATCTCCACCGGCGCCGCTTCCTCCAGATCGCGGGGGCGACCGCGGGCTTCGCCGCCCTGTCGAGCAGCATCGACCGCGCCGCGGCCATCCCGGCCGCCCGCCGCTCCGGCACCATCCAGGACGTCGACCACATCGTCGTCCTGATGCAGGAGAACCGTTCCTTCGACCACTACTTCGGCGCGCTGAAGGGCGTACGGGGCTTCGGGGACCCGCGCCCGGTGACGCTGCCGAGCGGAAAGCCGGTCTGGCACCAGGCGGACGGCGGCAAGAAGGTGACGCTGCCGTTCCACCCGACGGCCGACGATCTGGGGATGCAGTTCCTCCAGGGCCTCAACCACGACTGGGCGGGCGGCCACAAGGCGATCAACAAGGGCAGGTACGACCAGTGGGTGCCGGCCAAGACACCCACCACCATGGCGTACCTGACGCGCGAGGACATCCCGTTCCACTACGCCCTCGCCGACAGGTTCACCGTCTGCGACGCGTACCACTGCTCGTTCGTCGGAGCCACCGACCCGAACCGCTACTACATGTGGACGGGCCACACCGGCAACGACGGCACCGGCGGCGGCCCCGTCCTCGGCAACGAGGAGGCGGGGTACGGCTGGACGACGTACCCCGAACGCCTGGAGAAGGCCGGGATCTCCTGGAAGATCTACCAGGACACCGGGGACGGCCTGGACGCCGCGGGCCACTGGGGCTGGATCAGCGACGCCTACCGCGGCAACTACGGCGACAACTCCCTCCTCTACTTCCACCAGTACCGCGACGCCGGGCCCGGCGACCCGCTCTACGACAAGGCCCGCACCGGCACCAGCGTCAAGAACGGCGACGGCTACCTCGACGACCTGAAGGCCGACGTGCGGGCCGGCCGGCTCCCGCGGATCTCCTGGATCGCCGCCCCCGAAGCCTTCACCGAGCACTCCAACTTCCCCTCGAACTACGGCGCCTGGTACATCGCACAGGTCCTGGACGCGCTGACGTCCAATCCGGAGGTGTGGAGCAGGACGGCCCTGTTCATCACGTACGACGAGAACGACGGCTTCTTCGACCACGTCGTGCCCCCGTACCCGCCGGCCTCCCCCTCCCAGGGCAAGTCCACCGCCGACACCTCCACCGAGCTCTACGCGGGCGGCACGTCGTACGCGGCGGGCAACTACGGCCTCGGCCCGCGCGTCCCGATGCTCGTCGTCTCGCCCTGGAGCACCGGCGGTTACGTCTGCTCCGAGGTCTTCGACCACACCTCGATCATCCGCTTCATGGAACGCCGCTTCGGCGTGAGCGAGCCGAACATCTCCCCGTGGCGCCGCGCGATCTGCGGCGACCTCACCTCGGCCTTCGACTTCGGTACGGCCGACCCGCGCCCCGCCGAACTGCCCGACACCGCCGCGTACGAGCCGCCGGACCGCGCACGCCACCCCGACTACCGGCCCACCGCGCCGGCGGTCGGCGCCATGCCCGTGCAGGAGCCGGGCACGCGCCCGGCCCGCCCGCTGCCGTACGCCCCGTACGTGGACGGCGCGGTGAACACGGCCGACGGCCGGATCGCCCTGACCTTCAGCCCGGGCGCCGCGGCCGGAGCGCAGTTCTACGTGACGTCGGCGAACCGCACCGACGCACCCTGGACGTACACCGCGGAAGCCGGCAAGAAGATCTCCGACACCTGGAACGCGGCGTACTCCAAGGGCGCGCACCACCTCACGGTCCACGGCCCGAACGGCTTCCTGCGCACCTTCGAGAGCCCCGCCAAGGCCGTCTGCCCCGAGGTGACGGCCCGTCACAACGCGACGACCGGGAACCTCGACCTGACCCTGGCCAACCCGGCCGGCGCCACGACCGCCCACCTCACCGTCACCAACGCCTACGGCGGGCAGCCGCAGACCTTCGCGGTGCGCGCGGGCGCCACGGTGACGCACACGGTGGACCTGCGCGCCACCAGGCGCTGGTACGACGTGTCGGTGGTCTCCGACACGCACACCACCTTCCTGCGTCGCTTCGCCGGCCACGTGGAGACCGGCGCCCCGGGGGTGAGCGACCCGGCCACCGTCACCGCCTGAGAACCGTTGACGACCCGTCAAGGACCGAGGAAGCCGCCCTCGCCCTGCCGCCCGATGCCGCGCAACAGCGTGTCGACCACACGGGTCGCCAGCTCATCGACATCGTTGGCGTCCTCGTCGACTCTCTCGGCCCGGTCGAGAGCGGCTTCGTGAATGAGGGCGTAATAGACGCGGCGGGCCCATACCAGGTCCGTGTCGGGTCGGAGTACGCCGGTGTCGCGCGCCCGCCGGAACAGCCGGTCGCACTGGTCGAGTACATCGGCGTGCGCCCGTGCCACCTCCGGGTCCTCCGGGGCCGTCCTGCTCATCGCGAACCCCCAGCCGATCTTGACCCGGAGGACGTTGGCCGTCGCCTGGTAGAGGGCCACCAGCGGCGGGGCGCTGTCGGGGTGGGCGCTCGTCACGGCTTCGTGGAACTGCCGCGTCGCCCATGCCGCCAGGGCGTCCACCAGGGCCTCGCGGCTGGTGAACCGGCGGTGCACGGTCGTCCGCGCGACGCCCGCGGCCTCCGCGATCTGCTCCATGGTCGCCGCCGGATTGGCGCCGAGGACGCGTTCGGCGGCCTCCAGGATGACCCTGACCGTCCGCTCGGCGTCCGCGCGCAGCGGCCGCTGCCGACTCTTGCGTTCCACGGAGCTCCTTTCCTCTTCCACCCCACAAGACTACGCCGAAGTTGCCACTCACCCATTACTTGCAACACTGATGTAGCAACTCCTAAGCTTCAAGCATCTCCAAAGCCACACTTTCGAAGAGGGGCACCCCATGGACCTGCAACTGACCGGCAAGGCGGCTGTCGTGACCGGTGCGAGCCGGGGCATCGGCCTCGCCACCGTCTCCGCACTGGTGGGCGAGGGCATGCGGGTGGTGGCCGCAGCGCGGGTGATCACACCGGAACTCAAGGCCACCGGCGCGATCGGCGTGCCCGTGGACCTCTCCACTCCCGACGGCCCCGCCCGCCTCGTCGCCGAGGCCGAGGCCGAACTCGGCGGACTGGACCTCCTGGTCAACAACGTGGGGGGCGGTGACGCGGGCGAGGGCCAGACGGGCGGCTTCCTCACCTTCACCGACCAGCAGTGGCACGACGCGTTCGACCTGAACTTCCTCGCCGCGGTCCGCACCACCCGGGCGGCGCTGCCCCGCCTCGCGGACGGCGGCGGCTCCGTCGTCAACATCTCCTCCAACAGCGCCCGGACGCCGCACGCCGGCCCCATCACGTACACCACCGCGAAGGCGGCACTGACCGCGTTCGGCAAGGCGCTGGCGGAGGAGTTCGGACCTCAGGGCATACGCGTCAACACGGTCTCGCCCGGCCCCGTCCGCACCGACCTGTGGGAAAGCCCCGACGGTTACGGAGCCGCGCTGGCCCGGTCGATGGGCGTGGAGCAGGAGCAACTCCTGGCACAGCTCCCGGCCGCCATGGGAATGGTGACCGGCAGGTTGGTCCGCCCCGACGAGGTCGCCGCCCTCGTCGCCTACCTGGCCTCCCCCCTCGCGGGCAGCGTCACCGGCGCGGACCACATCATCGACGGAGGCGCGGTCAAGACGGTCTGAACCGGCCGAGCCGTCTCAAGACCGGCTTGCGGACGGCGACCACGACCCCTGCGCCCGCGACACGAGCCCCGCACGCCGCTCAACGAGGTGCACCGCGGCCGCACAGTGGCGCCGAAGGTTCATTCGCCACGACAAAGAGCCGGACCCAGCAGTACTGGGTCCGGCTCTCAATGTCTGGCACTTCCGCAGGTCAGCGGATATTCCACGCTGGTCCGGCTTCTGTGCCCCCGGCAGGATTCGAACCTGCGCACACGGCTCCGGAGGCCGTTGCTCTATCCCCTGAGCTACGGGGGCGTACCGCCGCGGTGAGCGGCGACGGGTTGAACACTACCAGCTCCTGCCGGGTGCCCGGGAACAGGTATTTCGGAGTCCCCGTCCGGTCCCCGCGCGAGCCCGCCCCGCCCTCCCCCCGCCCTCGCCCCGCCCCGGTTTCCCCGTGCGAGTGGAAGTGGGGAAAACCCGGACGCGGCGCCGCGGCGCAACCTACTCTCGAGTTGTGCCAGGCGTGTCCGGCCGCGTGCTTGTTGTGGACGACAACAAGGTCATCCGGCAGCTGATCAGGGTCAATCTCGAGCTGGAGGGCTTCGAGGTGGTGACCGCGGCCGACGGTGCCGAATGTCTGGACGTCGTCCACCGGGTCCGTCCCGACGTGGTCACGCTGGATGTGGTGATGCCCCGCCTCGACGGCATGCGTACGGCCGCCCGCCTCAGGGAAGACCCGCGGACCAGCCGTCTGCCCGTCGCGATCATCAGTGCGTGTACGCAGTACGAGGTGGAGAGCGGCCTCGCCGCCGGGGTCGACGCCTTCCTCTCCAAGCCCTTCGAGCCCGCCGAGCTGGTCAGGGTCGTGCGGCAGCTGTTGGACCGTGAAGCCCCGCTGTCCCCCGACGGCCGGCGCGAGGCCGAGGCCGAAGCCGAAGCCGAAGCTGAGGTCGAAGCCGGGCAGGCGGAGCGTACGGCCGGTTGACGCGGTGGCCGGCGTGGTGATCGATGCGGTGGCCGGCCCGGCGGTGACCGGATGGCGAAACCGGTTCGCGTAGCGCCCCCCCTCCTCCCATACGCTTGTCCCGTGACCCCCGCAGAGCTCTCCCGTACCGTGCTGCGCGCCGTGCGTCGCGCCGTCGACGAGGACGTGCTGCGGGCGCAGGTGCCGGAGCGGGCCGTCGTCGAGCGGCCGCGGCCCGGCGGCCGCGGGGACTACGCCACCAACGTCGCCCTCAAGCTCGCCGGTCCCGCCGGCCTCCCCGCCCGCGAGGTCGCCGAGATCCTCCGCGGCCTCCTCGTCACCGACGCCTCCATCGCCGGGATCGAGGTCACCGGGCCGGGGTTCCTGAACTTCACGCTCGCTCACGACGTGCACACCTCTGTCGTACGTACGATCCTGACGCGGGGCCGTGCGTACGGGCACGGGGCCGTGCTCGCCGGAGAAGTCGTCCGGGTCGGGCCCGGCCTCCGCGACGACGCCGTGGCCCGGCTGCTCCATGCGATGGGTGCGAGCGTCGCCCGTAGCGTGAGCGTCATCCGCAGCGCGAGCGTCGCCCGTGACGCGAGTGCGACGGGTGCGCGTACGGGTACGGGAACCGAAACGGAAATGGAAGACGCCGAGAGCGACGGGAGCGCAGCCCCCGTCGCCCGGCTCGGGCGCGACGCCGCCGCCTGGAGCCTCATCTGGCCCACGGCCGTCCCCGCCCCCGAAGACCTCCTCGTGCAGCGCGAGACCAACCCCCTCTTCCGGGTGCGGTACGCCCACGCCCGCACCCGCGCCCTCACCCGCAACGCCACCGCCCTCGGCTTCCGGGCGGGACAGACCGGAGGAGAAGCGGGAAGAGGAGGGGACGCAGCGGAAACAGCGGAAACAGAGAGCGGCGCCGCGCTCCTCCGCGCCCTCGCCGACTACCCCGCCGCCCTCGAAGCCGCCGCCCGCCACCGTGCGCCCGACCGGCTCGCACGGCACCTGGACAGGGTGGCGGAGGCATTCTTCCGCTTCCACGACACGCACTCCGTCCTGCCCCGCGGTGACGAGAAACCCTCGGTCGCCCACCGTTCCCGGCTGGCCCTCGCCGAGGCCACCGGGACGGTGCTCGCCGGCGGCCTGTCCTTGCTCGGCATCAGCGCACCCGAACATCTGTGAGAGAGACAGAAGGACCATGAGCCGTTCCGCACACCCCGCCGGGCCCCGCCACGCCGACGTCCTCACCGAGGGCCACTACTCCGCCCCGCCCACCGACCTCAACGCCCTCGACGAGAAGGTCTGGGCGCGTACCGTCCGCCGCAACGACGACGGTGTCGTCACCGTCGGCGGCATCGAGGTGAGCCGCCTCGCCGAGGAGTTCGGCACGCCCGCCTACTTCCTCGACGAGTCCGACTTCCGTGCCCGGTGCCGGGCCTGGGCCGACGCCTTCGGGCAGGACGCCGACGTGTTCTACGCCGGCAAGGCGTTCCTTTCCCGTGCCGTCGTCCGCTGGCTCCAGGAGGAGGGGCTCAACCTGGACGTCTGCTCGGGCGGGGAGCTCACCACCGCCCTCGACGCGGGCATGCCCGCCGAGCGCATCGCCTTCCACGGCAACAACAAGTCGGCCGAAGAGATCGAGAAGGCCGTACGCGCCGGTGTCGGGCGGATCGTCCTCGACTCCTTCCAGGAGATCGTCCGCGTCGCGCACATCGCCCAGAGCCAGGGCAGGCGCCAGCGCGTCCAGATCCGCGTGACGGTCGGCGTCGAGGCCCATACGCACGAGTTCATCGCGACCGCCCACGAGGACCAGAAGTTCGGGATCGCGCTCGCGGACGGGCAGGCTGCGGAAGCGGTCCGCCGCGCCCTGCGGCTCGACGGGCTCGAGCTCATCGGCATCCACTCGCACATCGGGTCGCAGATCTTCGACATGGCCGGCTTCGAGGTGTCCGCGCGCCGCGTCGTGCAGCTGCTCGCGGAGGTACGCGACGAGCACGGCGTCGAGCTGCCCGAGATCGACCTCGGCGGCGGTCTCGGCATCGCGTACACCTCCGAGGACGACCCCCGCGAGCCGCACGAGATTGCCAAGGCGCTCACCGAGATCGTCACCCGCGAGTGCGAGTCCGCCGGGCTGGCCACCCCCCGCATCTCCGTCGAGCCGGGACGCGCCATCGTCGGGCCGACCGCCTTCACGCTCTACGAGGTCGGCACCATCAAGCCCCTGGAGGGGCTGCGTACGTACGTGAGCGTGGACGGCGGCATGTCGGACAACATCCGCACCGCGCTCTACGACGCCGAGTACAGCGTGGCCCTCGTGTCGCGGACCTCCGACGCCGAGCCGATGCTCACCCGCGTCGTCGGCAAGCACTGCGAGAGCGGCGACATCGTCGTGAGGGACGCCTTCCTGCCCGCCGACCTCGCGCCCGGTGATCTCATCGCCGTGCCCGCCACCGGTGCGTACTGCCGGTCCATGGCGAGCAACTACAACCACGCGCTGCGTCCGCCCGTCGTAGCCGTCAACGAGGGCGGGGCGCGCGTGATCGTCCGGCGCGAGACGGAGGAAGATCTCCTGCGTCTCGATGTCGGGTGATGAAATAGATGTCTCGCAATCTGGACCGGGGGCAGAAACTCCCGTCCGGTGAGTGAGACTGGTTCACACTCGAGCAAGAGAAGGCTGTGCTGATGAAAGGCGTAGGTCGGATGATGCGTACGCGTCCGCTGAAGGTGGCGCTGCTGGGCTGTGGTGTGGTCGGCTCAGAGGTGGCGCGCATCATGACGACGCACGCCGACGACCTCGCCGCCCGCATCGGGGCCCCGGTCGAGCTGGCCGGGGTCGCGGTGCGGCGCCCCTCCAAGGTCCGTGAGGGCATCGACCCCGCACTGGTCACCACCGACGCGACCGCCCTGGTCAAACGGGGCGACATCGACGTCGTCGTCGAGGTCATCGGCGGCATCGAGCCCGCCCGCACCCTCATCACCACCGCCTTCGAGCACGGCGCCTCCGTCGTCTCCGCGAACAAGGCACTGCTCGCGGAGGACGGCGCGGCCCTGCACGCCGCCGCCGAGGAGCACGGGCGGGACCTGTACTACGAGGCCGCCGTCGCCGGCGCCATCCCGCTCGTACGGCCGCTGCGCGAGTCCCTCGCCGGAGACAAGGTCAACCGCGTCCTCGGCATCGTCAACGGGACGACGAACTTCATCCTCGACAGGATGGACACGAGCGGAGCCGGTTACTCCGAGGCGCTCGACGAGGCCACCGCCCTCGGGTACGCCGAAGCCGACCCCACCGCCGACGTCGAGGGTTTCGACGCCGCCGCCAAGGCCGCCATCCTGGCCGGGATCGCCTTCCACACCCGGGTCAGGATCGGCGACGTGCACCGCGAGGGCCTGACCGAGGTCACCGCCGCGGACATCGCCTCCGCCAAGCGCATGGGCTGCACCGTCAAGCTCCTCGCGATCTGTGAGCGCGCCGCCGACGGCAAGTCCGTCACCGCGCGCGTCCACCCGGCGATGATCCCGCTGACCCACCCGCTGGCATCGGTCCGCGAGGCGTACAACGCGGTCTTCGTCGAGGCCGAGGCGGCCGGGCAGCTGATGTTCTACGGCCCCGGCGCCGGCGGCGCTCCGACCGCCTCCGCGGTCCTCGGCGACCTCGTCGCCGTCTGCCGGAACCTGGTCGCCAAGACCACCGGACCGGGCGAGTCCGCGTACACCCAGCTTCCTGTCAGCCCCATGGGCGAGGTCGTCACGCGGTACCACATCAGCCTCGATGTGGCCGACAAACCGGGCGTTCTCGCCCAGGTCGCGATGGTCTTCGCCGAGCACGGCGTGTCGATCGACACGGTGCGCCAGCAGAGCCGGCAGGACGGAGGCGGCGAGGCATCCCTCGTCGTCGTCACCCACCGCGCGCCCGACGCCGCCCTCTCGGGGACCGTCGAGGCGCTGCGCAAGCTCGACACCGTGCGCGGTGTCGCCAGCATCATGCGTGTTGAAGGGGAGTAAGGACCCATGACCACCAACGGCACCCACCAGTGGCGCGGCATCATCGAGGAGTACCGGGACCGTCTGCCGGTCACGGCCACGACGCCGGTCGTCACGCTCCGTGAGGGTGGCACGCCGCTCGTACCGGCGCAGGTCCTCTCCGAGCGCACGGGCTGCGAGGTGCACCTCAAGGTCGAGGGCGCCAACCCCACCGGGTCCTTCAAGGACCGCGGCATGACCATGGCGATCACCCGCGCCAAGGAGGAGGGCGCGAAGGCCGTCATCTGCGCCTCCACCGGCAACACGTCGGCCTCGGCCGCCGCCTACGCGGTACGTGCCGGGATGGTCTGCGCCGTCCTCGTACCGCAGGGCAAGATCGCGCTCGGCAAGATGGGCCAGGCCCTCGTGCACGGCGCCAAGATCCTCCAGGTCGACGGGAACTTCGACGACTGCCTGACGCTGGCCCGCAGCCTGTCGGACAACTACCCGGTGGCGCTGGTCAATTCGGTCAACCCGGTCCGCATCGAGGGCCAGAAGACCGCCGCCTTCGAGATCGTCGACGCGCTCGGTGACGCCCCGGACATCCACGTGCTTCCCGTGGGCAACGCCGGCAACATCACGGCGTACTGGAAGGGCTACCGCGAGTACGCCGCCGACGGGATCTCCGCGCGCACCCCGCGCATGTGGGGCTTCCAGGCCTCCGGGTCCGCGCCCATCGTGCGCGGCGAGGTCGTCAAGGACCCGCACACCGTCGCCACCGCGATTCGCATCGGCAACCCGGCCTCCTGGCAGTACGCCCTCGCGGCGCGCGACGAGTCGGGCGGCTTCATCGACGAGGTGACGGACCGCCAGATCCTGTCCGCCTACCGCCTGTTGGCCTCCCAGGAGGGCGTCTTCGTCGAGCCCGCCTCGGCGGCCAGCGTCGCCGGTCTGCTCAAGGCCGCCGACGAGGGCAAGGTCGACCCGGGGCAGAGGATCGTGTGCACGGTGACCGGCAACGGCCTCAAGGACCCGGACTGGGCGGTGGCCGGAGCGCCGCAGCCGGTCACGGTGCCCGTGGACGCCGTCACCGCCGCGGAGCGCCTCGGCCTCGCGTAGGCGTGGGCCCGGCGGGGTAAAACCCCGTAAGGCCAGACATAGGCGCACAGGACGGCCCGCGACACGCATCGTGCGCCTCCTGTGCGCCCTATGTCGTCACAGAACCTTCCTTCGATAGGCTGTACCCCACCCGCCCCGCCGCATATGCCGCGGTGCTGTTGCCGTCATGGCCTTCGGGTGTTCATACATCCTTCACAATGTCGCAGTTCTCACCATCTCGCAGTCCCACAAGGAGAGTCGTCGAGCGATGGCCGGTCCCGCGTTCCGCGCCGCCGCCGTAAGGGTGCGCGTCCCCGCCACCAGCGCAAATCTTGGTCCCGGCTTCGACGCCCTGGGCCTGTCGCTGGGGCTGTACGACGATGTCGTCGTCCGGGTCGCCGACTCCGGGCTGCACATCGACATCGCAGGTGAGGGCGGGGAGACGCTGCCCCGCGACGAGAGCCACCTGCTCGTACGGTCGCTCCGTACCGCCTTCGACCTGCTCGGCGGACAGCCGCGCGGCCTCGAGGTCGTCTGCGCCAACCGCATCCCGCACGGCCGGGGCCTGGGCTCGTCCTCCGCCGCCATCTGCGCCGGCATCGTCGCCGCGCGCGCGGTGACCATAGGCGGCGACGCGCGGCTCGACGACGCCGCGCTGCTGGAGCTGGCGACCGAGATCGAGGGCCACCCCGACAACGTAGCCGCCTGCCTGCTCGGCGGCTTCACGCTCGCCTGGACCGACGGGGGAGCGGCCAGGGCGATCAGGATGGATCCTGCGGATTCCGTCGTTCCGGTGGTCTTCGTCCCCGGAAAGCCGGTGCTGACCGAGACCGCCCGGGGTCTGCTGCCGCGCACCGTCCCCCATGTGGACGCCGCCTCCAACGCGGGCCGCGCCGCCCTCCTCGTGGAGGCGCTGACCAGGCGTCCCGAGCTGCTGCTCGCGGCGACCGAGGACCGGCTCCACCAGGACTACCGCGCCCCGGCGATGCCGGAGAGCCTGGCCCTGGTCAACCGGCTGCGCGCGGACGGCGTCCCGGCGGTCATCTCCGGCGCGGGCCCCACGGTGCTCGCGCTGACCGAGGACAGTGCGGCGGACAAGGTCGCACGGCTGGCGGGCGAGGGGTGGGCGGCCAACCGGCTGGCTCTCGACGCCACGGGAGCGAGCGTTCTGCCGCTCGGTTCCCAGTGACACGCGATTGCCGGTGAACGAGAGGGGGAATATTTGTTGGATCCGGTAGTGTTAATCTCAAGTCTGCACCCGGCGTCCTTGTGGCGCGGTGCATCGTGTCCCCGTTCGGGACCACCATTCTTCCGGGAGCCTCCTCCACTGCCTGAGCAGCCTGCCTGAGCAGTTTCGAGCACGCTCCGGAACCGGCAATGTACAGAGCCGGACCCCCAGCACGTTTATTTCTTCCGCCGTATCCGGCGGACCACCGCCCCGGCACGGTTCACCAAGACCGCAGTCGGACAGCACAACCGGTCGCCGAGCCAGACAGGCCGACGTCCGCTCCAGGGAAGGACCCTTCGTGAGCGACACCACCGATCTGATGGGCGTGACTGCCGACAAGAATGTCGACAACACCGCGCCCGCCGCAGGTGCTGCCACTGGTAGTGCCGTACGGCGCCGCCGCTCCGGCACCGGCCTCGAGGGCATGGTCCTGGCCGAGCTGCAGCAGGTCGCGTCCGGCCTCGGGATCAGGGGCACCGCGCGGATGCGCAAGAGCCAGCTGATCGAGGTCATCAAGGAAGCGCAGGCAGGGGGCTCGGCCCCGGCGAAGAGCGCCGAGAAGGCCGGCTCCGCTGCCGAGACCAAGCCGAAGCGCCGCGCCACCTCCAAGGCGCGTACGGGAGACGAGGCCGCTGCGGCCACGGCCGCCGCGCCCGCCGCCGAGAAGGCCGTTGCCCAGCAGCAGATCGAGATCCCCGGTCAGCCGGCCGGGGGCCCCGCCCGCGATGGGGGCGCCTCCCGCGCGAGCGAAGCCGAGCGTGGGGGAGACGACCAGCCGGTCGGCGAGCGCCGCCGGCGCCGCGCCACCGCCCAGGCGGGCAGCCCCGAGACGGCTGTCGCCACCGAGGTGAAGACCGAGCTCAGGACCGAGAAGGCCGAGGCCAGGGCCGACCGGACGGAAGCCAGGACGGACACGCAGTCCGCCGAGGCCAAGTCCGAGACCGCCGTCACGGCGCCTTCTCAAGAGGGCGCCGAGGGCCGCCGGGGCGACCGCCAGGAGCGCGGTCAGCGTGGCGACCGTCGCGAGCGCGGCAACCAGCGTGACCGGGGCGACCGCCAGGAACGCGGTGACCGTGGCGACCGCCAGGACCGCGGGGAGCGCGGCGAGCGCCGTGACCGCGGCAAGGGCGACGACCAGGGCGGCCAGCGCCAGCAGCGCCAGGGCGGTCAGGGCGGCGGCCAGAGCAGCGGCCCGCAGGACGACGACGACTTCGAGGGCGGCCGCCGCGGCCGCCGCGGCCGCTACCGCGACCGCCGTGGCCGTCGTGGCCGCGACGAGTTCGGCAGCGACGCGCCGCCGGTCTCCGACGACGACGTCCTGATCCCGGTCGCGGGCATCCTGGACATCCTCGACAACTACGCGTTCATCCGGACCTCCGGCTACCTGCCGGGCCCGAACGACGTGTACGTGTCCCTGGCCCAGGTCCGCAAGAACGGCCTGCGCAAGGGCGACCACGTCACCGGCGCCGTCCGCCAGCCCAAGGACGGCGAGCGCCGCGAGAAGTTCAACGCGCTCGTCCGCCTCGACTCGGCGAACGGCATGGCGGCCGAATCCGGCCGCGGCCGTCCGGAGTTCCAGAAGCTGACTCCGCTGTACCCGCAGGACCGTCTGCGCCTCGAGACCGACCCGGGCGTCCTGACGACCCGGATCATCGACCTCGTCGCGCCGATCGGCAAGGGCCAGCGCGGCCTGATCGTGGCCCCGCCGAAGACCGGCAAGACCATGATCATGCAGGCGATCGCCAACGCGATCACGGTCAACAACCCCGAGTGCCACCTGATGGTCGTCCTCGTCGACGAGCGGCCCGAAGAGGTCACCGACATGCAGCGGTCGGTGAAGGGCGAGGTCATCTCCTCGACCTTCGACCGCCCGGCCGAGGACCACACCACCGTCGCCGAACTGGCCATCGAGCGTGCGAAGCGTCTCGTCGAGCTGGGTCACGACGTGGTCGTCCTGCTGGACTCGATCACCCGTCTGGGCCGTGCGTACAACCTCGCGGCCCCCGCCTCCGGACGCATCCTGTCCGGTGGTGTCGACTCGACCGCGCTCTACCCGCCGAAGCGCTTCTTCGGTGCGGCGCGCAACATCGAGGACGGCGGCTCGCTGACCATCCTGGCCACCGCGCTGGTCGAGACCGGCTCGCGCATGGACGAGGTGATCTTCGAGGAGTTCAAGGGCACCGGCAACATGGAGCTCAAGCTCGACCGGAAGCTCGCCGACAAGCGCATCTTCCCGGCTGTGGACGTCGACCCGTCCGGCACCCGCAAGGAGGAGATCCTCCTCAACGCGGAAGAGCTCGCCATCGTCTGGAAGCTGCGCCGGGTGCTGCACGCACTCGACTCGCAGCAGGCGATCGAGCTCCTGCTGGACAAGATGAAGCAGACCAAGTCGAACGCCGAGTTCCTGATGCAGATCGCGAAGACGACCCCTTCGGGCAACGGCAGCGACTGACCGCCGCAGCGCGACACCGGCCGCCCCGTCACGGAAGTGACGGGGCGGCTTTGCTGTGTCCGGCGGCACGTCCCTCTGTGAGGGTTTCCGTGCGGAGATGTTGCCAAGTTGTGTTCACTAGTTGGCCACAAGTGGCTGTTGGTGTACGGGAGTCGGCCGTACGATCATCCGGCCGCAGGTGGGGGGATCCATTTGGGGCGTCCTCATCGACATCTGAATCAGGAGTCCCGAGTGATCTCTGGCAAGCAGGGCGGGAAGCACCGCCGCCGGATGCGCATAGCCATGCCGGCCGCGGCCACCGCGATCGCGGCCGCCGTCGCCGGCGCGATGCTGGTGGCTCCGGCCCAGGCCGCCGTGCCGCCGCCCACGCCCACGATCAAGCCGGCCGTCAGCTCGCCCTCCCAGGCGGAGCTGGAAGCGCGCCTCGCGGCCGCGGCCAAGACGGCCGAGCAGCCGTCCGAGGCGGCGAGGTTCTCCTCGGGCGGGGCGATCGACCCGAAGGTCATCGGCGGTACGACGACCACGATCGCGTCGGCCCCGTGGATGGCGCAGCTCTTCTACGAGGACGGCGACAACTCGTTCTTCTGCGGCGGAGCCGTCATCGCGCCGACGAAGATCCTCACCGCGGCGCACTGCGTCAAGGGCGCCGACTGGAAGAGCAAGGGCGTCGTCGTCACCGGCACCGAGAAGCTGGCGACCGACGCGGACCACGGCGGCGCCGTCACCGGTGTCTGGCGCCAGTGGAACCACCCGAAGTACAGCGACTACACGCTCGACAACGACATCGCGGTGCTGACCCTGGCCGCCCCGGTCAAGGCCAAGCCGATCAACATCACGAAGTCGGACGACACCACGTCGTACAAGCCGGGGACCACCGCCACGGTCTACGGCTGGGGCCGCACCTCCTCCACCCACAACGACATCTCGCCGACGCTGCGCAAGGCGAGCCTGCCCATCAACTCCGACACCACGTGCGCCGATTGGGAGCTCGGTGACGAGTTCGTCAAGGGCCACATGGTCTGCGCCGGCAAGCCCGCCAGCGGCCAGGACACCGGCACGGTCACGGCCTGCAACGGCGACTCGGGCGGCCCCCTGGTCGTCGGCGGAAAGATCGTCGGCGTGGTCTCGTGGGGCATCGAGGACTGCGTGGAGAAGGGCGCGTACAGCGTCTACGCCAAGGTCAGCTCGTACGTCGGCTCCGTCGTCCCGCGCGTCGACGACGCCAACCTCACCAATGACCACCGGTCCGACGTCCTGGCCCGCCGCAGCGCGTCCGACGGGACGCTCTACTACTACGCGTCCAAGGGCACCTCGTTCGCCACGCGAGTCTCGGCCGGTGACTACAGCGCCGCCAACGTGATCCTCCAGACGGACCTGAACCGGGACGACTACGAGGACATGATCATCCGGACCAAGTCCGGCGACGTCTGGTGGTCGCACTACGTGCCGTCCACCGAGCAGTGGGCCGACACGAAGATCGCCTCCGGCTGGGGCTCCAGGAAGCAGATCGTCGTTCCCGGCGACGTCACCGGCGACGCCCTGCCCGACCTGCTGTCCGTGGACTCCGGCGGCGCGCTGTGGATCTACCCGGGCAAGGGCAACGGCACCTTCTCGCCCCGCGTCAAGGTCGGCACCGGCTGGAGCCAGTTCAGCTCGCTGCGCGGCAACGGTGACTTCACCGGCGACGGCAAGGCCGACCTGATCGCGCGCAAGTCCAGCACGTCGGAGATGTTCCTCTACAAGGGAACGGGCAAGTCCGGCACCGCCGCCTTCGCCGCCAAGCAGGAGGTCCGTACGTGGACCGGCTACAACGCCTTCGACGCGGCCGGTGACGTCACCGGTGACGGCAAGGCCGACTACCTGGCCCGTACGCCCGGCGGCACGCTCTACCTCTACCCGGGCACCGGCAAGGCGTCGTCGGAGATCTTCGCCACACGCGTCAAGATCGGAACCGGCTGGCAGCAGTACAACATCTTCGGCTGAAAACCCCTGGTGAGAGGGGTTTCCCATCCCTCTCGCCCGGTCTCCTCACCCGCGCCCTGTGGCCCCTGCCCCCAGCAGGGGCCACAGGGCGTTGTGCAACCCTTCACGGTGTTCCGTCGTCTGACAAGTGCTGACATACCGTGCTTGATCACCACGGCAGGGGGTACCGGAAGCAACGAGGGCTGGGGAGAGACATGGCCGAGCAGAGCAGGAGCAGCCGCATACGGGGCACCGGCAAACGCCGGAAGGAACGGAGCGGCCGCGCCAAGGCGCTGACCGTCACCGCGTGGGCCGCGGCGGGCGTGGTGCTGCTGGGCGGCACCGGTCTCGGTTACGTGTACCTCAAGCTCGACGGCAACCTCAAGGGCATCGACATCAACACCCGGCTCGGCACCGACCGCCCCGCCGACGTCGACAACGGCTCGATGGACATCCTCGTCCTCGGTTCCGACTCCCGCTCGGGCGACAACGCCCGGTACGGGGAGGACGAGGGCGGCGCCCGCTCCGACACCGCGATGGTCCTGCACGTGTACGAGGGCCACAAGAAGGCCAGTGTCGTCTCGATCCCGCGCGACACCCTGATCCAGCGCCCCGCGTGCGCCTCGGACAGCGGCGGCGGGACCGTCCCCGGCGGCCGGCACCAGATGTTCAACACGGCGTACGAGGTGGGCGGCCCGGTCTGCGCGGTGAAGACCGTCGAGAAGATGTCCGGCATCCGCATGGACCACTACATCGAGGTCGACTTCACCGGCTTCAAGAAGCTCATCGACGATCTGGGCGGCGTGGAGATCACCACCAGCCGGCCCATCGACGACGACAAGAGCCGCCTCCACCTGAAGCCCGGCACGCACACCCTCGACGGCGAGAAGTCGCTCGGTCTCGTACGGACCCGCAAGAGCGTCGGCGACGGCAGCGACCTCGGCCGCATCCAGCTCCAGCAGGCCTTCATGAAGGCGCTGATCGGCCAGGTCAAGGACGTCGGCGTCCTCACCAGCCCCAAGAAGCTGTACGACCTCGCCGACAGCGCCACCAAGACCGTCACCACCGATTCCGACCTGGCCTCGGTCAAGGAGCTGGCGGGCTTCGCGAGCAGCCTCAAGGGCATCGGCGCGGACGACATGAACATGGTGACGCTGCCCGTGCGGTACGACCCGGCCGACCTCAACCGCGTGCTCCCGCTCCAGCGCCAGTCCCGGCAGGTCTGGGAGGCGCTGCGCCAGGACAGGCCCGTGCCGGCCGCCGCGACCAAGGACTCCGCGGGCGACAAGGGCGACGCGGGCGAGATCGTCGCGGGCGGGTAGCCGCCGCGGACGAGATCGCCGCGGACGAGCGGAAGCCGGGGAATAGTTCCGCCCCGTCCCCGGTTTTGGGAGATGCGGCCAGTGCTGGCAGACTGGTACGTCGGCCCCGGTTCACGTCCACGCAATCCGCGTGAGCGACCCGGCGCCCTCCCGAAACTAGGAGACACCTTGAAGCGCGAAATTCACCCCGAGTACGTCGAGACCCAGGTCAGCTGCACCTGTGGCGCGTCGTTCACCACCCGCTCGACGATCTCCAGCGGCACCGTCCGCGCCGAGGTCTGCTCCGAGTGCCACCCGTTCTACACGGGCAAGCAGAAGATCCTCGACACCGGTGGCCGCGTGGCCCGCTTCGAGGCCCGCTTCGGCAAGGCTGCCGCCGCGAAGTAGCGAGCCACTGCGCCGGTCCTCGGCCGCTCCGTACAGGAGCGGGGAGGACCGGCGCTTTGTCGTGACGCACAGGTCGCAGTCCCCTTTCGTTTTTTTGCAACCCAGGAGCCCGAAGATGTTCGAGGCGGTCGAGGATCTGATCGGCGAGCACGCCGATCTCGAGAAGAAGCTGGCCGATCCCTCGGTCCACGCCGACCAGGCGAACGCGCGCAAGCTGAACAAGCGCTACGCCGAACTGACCCCGATCATCGGGACGTACCGGGCCTGGAAGCAGACCGGCGAGGACATCGTCACGGCGCGCGAGTACGCCCACGACGACCCGGACTTCGCAGCCGAGCTGAAACTGCTGGAGAAGCAGCAGGCCGAGCTCACCGAGAAGCTCCGGCTGCTCCTCGTCCCGCGCGACCCCAGCGACGACAAGGACGTCATCCTCGAGGTCAAGGCGGGCGCGGGCGGCGACGAGTCGGCCCTGTTCGCCGGCGACCTGCTGCGCATGTACCTGCGGTACGCGGAGCGCGTCGGCTGGAAGACCGAGATCATCGACGCCACCGAGTCCGAGCTGGGCGGCTACAAGGACGTCCAGGTCGCCGTGAAGACCAAGGGCGGCAACGGCGCGACCGAGCCCGGCCAGGGCGTCTGGGCGCGGCTGAAGTACGAGGGCGGCGTGCACCGCGTGCAGCGCGTGCCCTCCACCGAGTCCCAGGGCCGTATCCACACCTCCGCCGCCGGCGTGCTGGTCACGCCCGAGGCCGAGGAGGTCGACGTCGAGATCCACGCGAACGACCTGCGCATCGACGTCTACCGCTCGTCGGGCCCCGGCGGCCAGTCCGTCAACACCACCGACTCGGCCGTGCGCATCACGCACCTGCCGACCGGCGTCGTCGCCTCCTGCCAGAACGAGAAGAGCCAGCTCCAGAACAAGGAGCAGGCCATGCGCATCCTGCGCTCGCGGCTGCTCGCCGCGGCCCAGGAGGCCGCCGAGCAGGAAGCCTCCGACGTACGCCGCAGCCAGGTCCGCACGGTCGACCGCTCGGAGAAGATCCGCACGTACAACTTCCCGGAAAACCGGATCTCGGACCACCGCGTGGGCTTCAAGGCGTACAACTTGGACCAGGTGCTCGACGGGGACCTGGACGCCGTGATCCAGGCCTGCGTCGACGCCGACTCCGCCGCCAAGCTCGCGGCGGCCCAGGAAAGCCAGTAAGCCCGTAAGCCAGCAAAGCCCCCTGCAAGTCGGAGGACCGGGATGAATCTGCTGCTCGCCGAGGTGGCCCAGGCCACCCAGCGGCTGGCCGACGCCGGCGTGCCCTCACCGCGGTTCGACGCGGAGGAGCTCGCCGCGTTCGTGCACGGTGTCAAGCGGGGTGAGCTGCACAACGTCAAGGACGCCGACTTCGACGCCCGCTACTGGGAGACGATCGCGCGCCGCGAGGCCCGCGAACCGCTGCAGCACATCACCGGCCGCGCCTTCTTCCGCTTCCTGGAGCTCCAGGTGGGTCCCGGCGTCTTCGTGCCGCGCCCCGAGACCGAGTCGGTCGTCGGCTGGGCGATAGACGCCGTACGGGCCATGGACGTCGTCGAGCCGCTCATCGTCGACCTGTGCACCGGCTCCGGCGCCATCGCGCTCGCCATGGCGCAGGAAGTCCCGCGCTCACGGGTGCACGGCGTGGAGCTGTCCGACGACGCCATCAAGTGGACCCGCAAGAACGCCGAGGGATCGCGCGTCACCGTCCACCAGGGCGACGCCCGGGACGCGCTCCCGGAGCTCGACGGCCAGGTCGACCTGGTCGTCTCCAATCCGCCGTACATCCCGCTCACCGAATGGGAGTACGTCGCCCCCGAGGCCCGCGACCACGATCCGGAGATGGCCCTCTTCTCCGGCGAGGACGGCCTCGACCTGATCCGCCACATCGAGCGCACCGCCCACCGCCTGCTGCGTCCCGGCGGCGTCGTCGTCATCGAGCACGCCGACACCCAGGGCGGCCAGGTGCCGTGGATCTTCACCGAGGAGCGTGGCTGGGCCGACGCGGCCGACCACCCCGACCTCAACAACCGGCCCCGCTTCGCGACCGCCCGCAAGGCCATGCCGTGACCGCCGGCCGCACACATCAGTTCCCGCACGAGGAGGCCCGTTAAATGGCACGGCGATACGACTGCAACGACGCGACCGACCGCAAGACCGGTCTGCGCGAAGCCGCGGCCGCCGTCCGCCGTGGCGAGCTGGTCGTCCTGCCGACCGACACCGTCTACGGCATCGGGGCCGACGCCTTCAGCGCGGAGGCCGTCGGCGACCTCCTGGAGGCCAAGGGACGCGGCCGCAACATGCCCACGCCCGTCCTCATCGGTTCCCCGAACACCCTGCACGGCCTGGTCACCGACTTCTCCGAGCAGGCGTGGGAGCTCGTCGACGCGTTCTGGCCCGGCGCCCTGACCCTGGTCGCCCGCCACCAGCCGTCCCTCCAGTGGGACCTGGGCGAGACGCGCGGCACCGTCGCCGTCCGCATGCCGCTGCACCCCGTCGCCATCGAGCTGCTCACCGAGTTCGGCCCGATGGCCGTCTCCAGCGCCAACCTCACGGGACACCCCGCCCCCGAGGACTGCGACGCCGCCCAGGCGATGCTCGGCGACTCCGTCTCCGTGTACCTCGACGGCGGCCCGACCCCCGGCATCGTCCCGTCGTCGATCGTCGACGTCACGGGCAAGGTCCCGGTCCTGCTGCGGGCCGGCGCCCTCGACGCCGAGGAACTGCGCAAGGTCGTACCCGACCTCGAGGTGGCCAGTTGACCGCCCTTGACGGGCGTGGCATAGCCGGAGGCACCAGCGACACCTTCCGTATCCTCCACGTCTCCACCGGCAACGTCTGCCGCTCGCCGATCACCGAGCGGCTGACCCGCCATGCCCTCACCGACCGCCTGGGCGACCCGCTCACCCGCGGGCTCCTCGTGGAGAGCGCGGGCACCTGGGGGCACGAAGGCGCCCCCATGGAGGCCAACGCCGCCGCCGTCCTCGCCGACTTCGGCGCCGACGCGGCGGGCTTCACCGGACGCGAGCTGCTCGACGAGCACGTCATCCGCGCCGACCTGGTCCTGACCGCGACCCGCGACCACCGTGCCCAGGTCATCTCCATGGGCCACTCGGCGGGCCTGCGCACGTTCACGCTCAAGGAGTTCACCCGGCTCGTACGGGCCATCGACCCGGCCACCCTGCCCGATCCCCTCCAGGACGGCGTGGTGGAGCGCGCACGCTCCCTCGTACGGGCCGCGGCGGCCCTGCGCGGCTGGCTGCTGGCCCCGAGCGTGGAGGCCGACGAGGTGTACGACCCGTACGGCGCCCCCATCACCTTCTTCCGCTCCGTCGGCGACGAGATCAACACGGCCCTGGACCCGGTCGTCACGGCGCTCACGGGAACGCCGGCCCGCACCGGCTGACGGGCTTCCTCTCCCCCGCCCGCACCTGACGGGACGGAGCCGCGAGGTGTCGCGGCGAGAAGGAGCGGGGCGGGGACGAAGCGACGCGCCGTACGGCGAGCAGGGCGGCCGGGCCCGTCCTACATTGGAGGGGCCGCACCCCTTCGCCAGGCCCGGAGCCAGCCATGCCGGTCACCGCAGCACCCGTTCAGCAGGAGCACGCCGTCCTCGGCGCGGGCTTCGACGAGCTCCGCCGCCAGGACCCGGAGATCGCCGACGTCGTCCTCGGCGAACTGCACCGCGAAGCCACCGGCCTCCAGCTCATCGCGGCCGAGAACTTCTGCTCGCCCGCCGTCCTCGCCGCCCTCGGCTCCCCGCTCGCCAACAAGTACGCCGAGGGGTACCCCGGCGCCCGCCACCACGGCGGCTGCGAGCTGGTCGACGTCGCCGAACGCACCGCCGTCGACCGCGCGAGGGCCCTCTTCGGCGCCGAGCACGCCAACGTCCAGCCGCACTCCGGATCCGCCGCCGTCCTCGCCGCGTACGCCGCGCTGCTGCGCCCCGGCGACACCGTCCTGGCCATGGGCCTCCCGTACGGGGGACACCTCACCCACGGCTCCCCGGCCAACTTCTCCGGCCGCTGGTTCGACTTCGTCGGCTACGGCGTCGACCACGAGTCCGGGCTGATCGACTACGACCAGGTACGCCTCCTCGCCCGTACGCACCGCCCCAGGGCCATCGTCGTCGGCTCCATCGCCTACCCGAGGCACCCCGACTACGCGCACTTCCGCGACATCGCCGACGAGGTCGGCGCCTACCTCGTCGCGGACGCCGCGCACCCCATCGGCCTGGTCGCCGGGGGAGCGGCGCCGAGCCCGGTCCCGTACGCCGACGTCGTCTGCGCCACCACGCACAAGGTGCTGCGCGGCCCGCGCGGCGGCATGCTGCTGTGCGGCGCCGAGCTGGCCGAGCGCATCGACCGCGCGGTCTTCCCCTTCACCCAGGGCGGCGCCCAGATGCACTCGGTGGCCGCCAAGGCGGTCGCTTTCGGCGAGGCGGCGACCCCCGCCTTCGCGGCGTACACCCACCAGGTCGTCGTCAACGCGCGCGCACTGGCCGGGGCCCTGGCCGCGGAGGGCTTCGCCGTCACCACCGGCGGCACGGACACCCACCTGATCACCGCGGACCCGGCCCCGCTGGGCGTGGAGGGCCGCACGGCCCGCGGCCGGCTGTCGGCGGCCGGCCTGGTGGTGGACTGCTGCGCCCTGCCGTACGGCGACGAGCGCGGCATCCGCCTGGGAACCGCGGCCGTCACCACTCAGGGGATGGGCGAGGCCGAGATGGCGCGCATCGCGGTGTTCTTCTCGGCGGCGCTGCGGGGGGAGGGCGGGAAGGTCGCGGCCCGGGTGCGCGATCTGGCCGGGAACTTCCCTCCGTATCCGGTCCGGAAATGAGTCGTGCAACCATCAACAGGTACCCGTACGTCCTGGAGCATGTGGTCACAAAGCTAGGGTGTGGGGCTGAGATGGCCGGCGATACCTGTGGGGCTGCCCGTGCGTGAATATCTGCTGACGCTCTGCGTTACGGCGGCGGTGACATACCTGCTGACCGGACCGGTGCGGAAGTTCGCCATCGCGACCGGCGCGATGCCGGAGATCCGTGCCCGCGACGTACACCGGGAGCCGACTCCCCGGCTCGGTGGCATCGCGATGTTCGGCGGCCTGTGCGCCGGTCTGCTGGTCGCGGACCACCTGCAGAACCTCAACAGCGTCTTCGAACTGTCGAACGAGCCGCGCGCGCTGCTGTCGGGCGCCGCGGTGATCTGGCTCATCGGCGTCCTGGACGACAAGTTCGAGATCGACGCGCTCATCAAGCTGGGCGGCCAGTTCATCGCCGCCGGCGTGATGGTCATGCAGGGCCTGACGATCCTGTGGCTCCCGGTGCCCGGCGTCGGCCCGGTCTCGGTGACCGCCTGGCAGGGCAACCTGCTCACCGTCGCGCTCGTCGTGATCACCATCAACGCGGTGAACTTCGTGGACGGTCTCGACGGTCTCGCCGCCGGCATGGTCTGCATCGCCTCCACGGCGTTCTTCATGTACGCCTACCGGATCTGGTACGGCTACGGCATCGAGGAGGCCGCGCCCGCCACCCTCTTCGCCGCGATCCTGATGGGCATGTGCATGGGCTTCCTGCCCCACAACATGCATCCGGCCAGGATCTTCATGGGCGACTCGGGATCGATGCTGATCGGCCTGGTCCTGGCGGCCGGAGCGATCTCGGTCACGGGACAGGTCGACCCGGACGCGATGAAGCTCTTCCTCCCGGGCGGCAGCACGCGCGAGGTCACGCACGCGATGCTGCCGGTCTTCATCCCGCTGCTGCTGCCGCTGACGATCATCGCGATCCCGGTCGCGGACCTGCTGCTGGCGATCGTGCGGCGTACCTGGCAGGGCAAGTCGCCGTTCGCGGCGGACCGCGGGCACCTGCACCACCGGCTGCTGGAGATCGGCCACTCGCACAGCAGGGCGGTGCTGATCATGTACTTCTGGTCGGCCCTGATCGCCTTCGGCGCCGTCGCGTACTCGGTGCACTCGGCCAGCATGTGGATCGTGCTCGGCATCGTCGCGCTCAGCGCGGTCGGCCTGGTGCTCCTGCTCCTCCCGCGCTTCACGCCGCGCGCTCCGCGCTGGGCGGAGTCCTTCATTCCACCGCGCTACCGCAGGAGCCGCGCGGCGGCTTTCTCAGCCATGGCGCAGGAGGAAGAGAAGCCGGCCGGGGCGGACGGGGCCCCGGTGACCGACGAACCGGAAGAACGCTCTCCCATTCCCGCGGGCGTCAACGGGGCGACCGCCATCGGGCCCCGTTCGCGTCTCCCCGAGCGGCGGAAAGCCGGAACGTCCCGCTGACGATTTGACGCATCGGGTCTCATTACCAGACAAAGGGTGAAGATGTCTTGCGCAGACGGGCACTGTCACTCTCATGTGTGACAGCCAGCACACCGTCTTGGTAAAGACCTCATCAAATAGTTTGTGATACCGTTCACGAGACCCGGCGACAGGCCGAGGGGCCGCAGTGCGACGGCCCTTCGGACAGAGGTGACCCCCTCGGTCCGGCTTACGCTCGTCCATGACGACACCTACTGCCCCCACCAGCAAGCGGAGCTGCCGCCATGCCGTCCAACGACGCCCGCATTTTCCTTCAAACCGCCGTACCCACCGCTGTCGTCGGCGCTGTCGCCGTCGCCGTCTGCGGAGTGGTCGCCGGTGGCAAGGGGGCGCTCGGAGCAGTCGTCGGCACGGCAGTGGTCATCGCTTTCATGGGGATCGGTCTGTTGGCGCTCCAGCGGACGGCGAAGCGGCTGCCGCATCTGTTTCAGGCCATGGGGCTGTTGCTCTATGTGACTCAGTTGCTGCTGCTTTTCGGTTTCCTGGCGCTGTTCAAGGGATCCGACCTGTTCGACTTCAAGGCGTTCGCCTTCACGCTTCTCGCGACAACTGTCGTCTGGATCGCGGCACAGGCGCGCTCCTACATGAAGGCCAAGATCCTTTACGTCGACCCCAGTTCGTCCGAGGCCGAGAAGCCCGGCAAGACAGGGCGTTCGTCGTGAAGGGTAGGGCCGGGATAAATGACCGTTCGAGATGCTGCTATCGTCCGGTGCCAACTGCGGCACTGCGGGCGCGGGCATCCGAGCTGACGCCTGTCCCAGCGCGAGGCTCGTTGCCGAACCGCCCCGCCCACGTCCGTAAGACCACCAGTCCAGTGCCGACCCGCGGCTCCGTGCCGCGCCGACACAACGAGGTTGCCGTACCTATGCGCCACGCTGAAGGAGCCCGCGGTGAGTGCTGACACAACGCTTGCCTTTGATGCGAGCTGCCACATTTTCACCGGATGCGGGTTCCCGGCTCCGGGTCTCCACACCTTCGTGTACAAGCCCATCTTCACGGTGGCGGGTTTTGAGTTCACGAAGCCGATGCTGCTCGCGCTGCTGGGCTCGGTCCTGATCGTCGCCTTCTTCTGGGCGGCCTTCAACAAGCCGAAGCTGGTGCCGGGCAAGGTCCAGATGATCGGCGAAGCGGGCTACGACTTCGTACGCCGAGGCATCGTGTACGAGATCATCGGCAAGAAGGACGGCGAGAAGTACGTCCCGCTGATGGTGTCGCTGTTCTTCTTCGTGTGGATTCTCAATCTCTGGTCGATCATTCCGCTCGCCCAGTTCCCGGTCACTTCACTGATCGCCTTCCCGGCCGGTCTGGCACTGATCGTGTATGTCCTGTGGGTCAGCCTGACCTTCAAGAAGCACGGATTCGTCGGCGGCTGGAAGAACATCACCGGCTACGACAAGTCGCTCGGCTGGGTCATGCCGCTGGTCGTGGTGATCGAGTTCTTCTCGAACCTGCTGATCCGGCCCTTCACCCACGCGGTCCGACTGTTCGCGAACATGTTCGCCGGTCACCTGCTGATCGTGATGTTCACGCTGGCCTCCTGGTACCTGATGAACGGCATCGGCATTGCCTACGGCAGCGTCTCGTTCCTCATGGTCCTGGTGATGACGGTCTTCGAGCTGTTCATCCAGGCCGTCCAGGCGTACGTCTTCGTGCTCCTGGCCTCCAGCTACATCCAGGGCGCGCTCGCCAAGAGCCACTGAGCCAGCCCCGCACCCAGAACCAACAGACGTCGGTGGCCAACCCCCACCGGTCCGTGAAAGAGAAGGAAGTAACGGCATGTCCGCTGCTCTCGAAATGGTCAACCTCGCCGCCAGCGCCAAGGAGAACGTGGTCGGCAACGTCGCCTCGATCGGCTACGGCCTCGCGGCGATCGGTCCCGGCGTCGGCGTCGGCATCATCTTCGGTAACGGCACCCAGGCCCTTGCCCGTCAGCCCGAGGCTGCCGGCCTGATCCGCACCAACCAGATCATGGGTTTCGCCTTCTGTGAGGCGCTCGCCCTTATCGGCATCGTCATGGGCTTCGTCTACCAGTAAGCCGGACCGACAGCCCAACCCCTTTCACGGAAGGCACTGATGTGAACGCTCTGTTCCTTGCGGCGGAGGAGCCTCAAAATCCTCTCGTCCCGCATCTCGACGAGCTGGTCATCGGTCTGATCGCCTTCGTCATCGTCTTCGGCTTCCTCGCCAAGAAGCTCCTCCCGAACATCAACAAGGTTCTGGACGAGCGCCGCGAGGCGATCGAGGGCGGCATGGAGAAGGCGGACGAGGCCCAGACCGAGGCCCAGAGCGTGCTGGAGCAGTACAAGGCCCAGCTCGCCGAGGCCCGCCACGAGGCCGCCCGCCTGCGCCAGGAGGCGCTGGAACAGGGCACTGTGCTGAAGGAAGAACTTCGCGCAGAGGGTCAGCGCCAGCGCGAGGAGATCATCGCAGCCGGCCACGCCCAGATCGAGGCGGACCGCAAGCAGGCCGCACTGTCGCTGCGCCAGGACGTGGGCAAGCTCGCCACCGACCTGGCCGGCAAGCTCGTCGGCGAGTCCCTCGAGGACCACGCCCGGCAGAGCCGCACGATCGACCGTTTCCTCAGCGAGCTCGAGGAGAAGGCCGAGGCCGCCCGATGAACGGAGCGAGCCGCGAGGCACTGGCTGCCGCACGTGAGCGTCTCGACGCGCTGACCGACACCACGTCGGTCGACGCGGCGAAGCTCGCTGGTGAGCTGTCCGCCGTCACCGCGCTGCTCGACCGCGAGGTGTCGCTGCGTCGGGTCCTGACCGACCCGGCGCAGGCCGGCGAGGCCAAGGCCCAGCTGGCCGCGCGACTGCTGAGCGGTCAGGTGGGCGGCGACGCCGCCGACCTGGTCTCCGGCATGGTCCGCTCCCGCTGGTCGCAGTCGCGTGACCTGGTCGACGCGCTGGAGGAGCTGGCGGCCACCGCCGACCTCACCGCGGCGCAGCAGGCCGGCGCGCTGGACGAGGTGGAGGACGAGGTGTTCCGGTTCGGCCGGATCGTCGCGTCCGACTCCGGGCTGCGGTCCGCGCTGACCGACAAGTCGGCGCCGGTCTCCGCCAAGAGCGAGCTGCTGCGCAGCCTGCTCGGTGGCAAGGCCAACCCGGTCACCGAGCGTCTGGTGGTACGTCTCGTGGTTCAGCCGCGTGGACGTAGCCTGGAGGCGGGACTCGAGTCCCTGTCCAAGCTCGCCGCGGCGCGCCGGGACCGCATGGTCGCCGTCGTCACCTCGGCGGTGCCGCTCACCGACCAGCAGAGGCAGCGCCTCGGCGCCGCACTGGCGAAGCTGTACGGACGCCAGATGCACCTGAATCTCGACGTGGACCCCGAGGTCCTCGGAGGCATCCAGGTACAGGTCGGCGACGAGGTCATCAACGGCACCATCGCGGACCGTCTCGAAGAGGCGACCCGCCGCATGGCCGGCTGACCAGCACCAACTGAACACGTATCGCTAGCGGCCCGGTTGGGCCGTGCAGAGATTGCAGAAGATTCCTGGGGGTCGGCCCCCAGACCCCCAAGAACTTCGGGCCCAACAAGGAGAGCAGGGAACCCAGATGGCGGAGCTCACGATCCGGCCGGAGGAGATCCGGGACGCGCTGGAGAACTTTGTCCAGTCGTACCAGCCGGACGCGGCCTCGCGCGAGGAGGTCGGAACGGTAAGCGTTGCCGGCGACGGCATCGCGAAGGTCGAGGGTCTTCCCTCGGCCATGGCGAACGAGCTGCTGAAGTTCGAGGACGGCACCCTCGGTCTCGCCCTCAACCTCGAGGAGCGGGAGATCGGCGCGATCGTCCTCGGCGAGTTCAGCGGTATCGAGGAGGGCCAGCCGGTGCAGCGCACCGGTGAGGTGCTCTCCGTCGGCGTCGGCGAGGGTTACCTCGGCCGCGTCGTCGACCCGCTCGGCAACCCGATCGACGGTCTCGGCGAGATCGCGACCGACAGCCGTCGCGCCCTCGAGCTGCAGGCCCCCGGCGTCATGGTCCGCAAGTCGGTCCACGAGCCGATGCAGACCGGCTACAAGGCCGTCGACGCGATGGTGCCGATCGGCCGTGGCCAGCGTCAGCTGATCATTGGCGACCGTCAGACCGGCAAGACCGCTCTGGCTGTCGACACGATCATCAACCAGCGCGACAACTGGCGCTCGGGCGACGTGAACAAGCAGGTGCGCTGCATCTACGTCGCCATCGGCCAGAAGGGCTCCACCATCGCGTCCGTTCGCGGTGCGCTGGAGGAGGCGGGCGCGCTCGAGTACACGACGATCGTCGCCGCCCCGGCTTCCGACCCGGCCGGCTTCAAGTACCTGGCGCCGTACACCGGTTCTGCCATCGGCCAGCACTGGATGTACCAGGGCAAGCACGTCCTGATCATCTTCGACGACCTGTCGAAGCAGGCCGACGCCTACCGCGCCGTGTCGCTGCTGCTGCGCCGTCCGCCGGGCCGCGAGGCCTACCCGGGCGACGTCTTCTACCTGCACTCGCGTCTGCTGGAGCGCTGCGCCAAGCTCTCCGACGACATGGGCGCCGGTTCGATGACGGGTCTGCCGATCGTCGAGACCAAGGCGAACGACGTGTCGGCGTTCATCCCGACCAACGTCATCTCCATCACCGACGGCCAGTGCTTCCTGGAGTCCGACCTGTTCAACGCGGGCCAGCGCCCGGCGCTGAACGTCGGTATCTCGGTCTCGCGCGTCGGTGGCTCCGCCCAGCACAAGGCCATGAAGCAGGTTTCCGGCCGACTGCGTGTGGACCTCGCCCAGTACCGCGAGCTGGAGGCGTTCGCCGCCTTCGGTTCCGACCTGGACGCGGCCTCGAAGGCGGCGCTGGAGCGCGGCAAGCGCATGGTCGAGCTGCTGAAGCAGCCGCAGTACAACCCGTACCCCGTCGAGGAGCAGGTCGTCTCCGTCTGGGCCGGCACCACCGGCAAGATGGACGACGTCCCGGTCGAGGACATCCGTCGCTTCGAGAGCGAGCTGCTGGAGCACCTGCGCCGCGAGCGCAAGGAGCTGCTGACCAGCATCGCCGAGGGCGGCAAGATGTCGGACGACACCCTGACGTCGGTCGCGGACGCCATCGCCGCCTTCAAGCGGCAGTTCGAGACCTCGGACGGCAAGCTCCTGGGCGAGGACGCGCCGGCCGTCAACGTCTCCAAGTGACGACGGAAGGGACCTGACTCATGGGAGCCCAGCTCCGGGTCTACAAGCGTCGCATCCGATCCGTCACCGCGACCAAGAAGATCACCAAGGCGATGGAGATGATCGCCGCCTCGCGCATCGTCAAGGCGCAGCGCCAGGTGGCGGCTTCTACGCCGTACGCGACCGAGCTCACCCGTGCGGTGACCGCGGTGGCGACCGGCTCCACCACCAAGCACGCCCTGACCACCGAGGTCGAGAAGCCGACCCGGGCCGCTGTCCTGCTCGTCACGAGCGACCGCGGTCTGGCCGGCGGCTACTCCTCGAACGCCCTCAAGGCGGGGGAGCGGCTGACGGAGCGGCTCCGCGGTGAGGGCAAGGACGTCGACACGTACATCGTCGGCCGCAAGGGCGTCGCCTACTACAACTTCCGCGAGCGCAAGGTCGCGGAGTCGTGGACGGGCTTCACCGACAGTCCGACGTACGCGGACGCCAAGAGCGTCGCCGCGCCGCTGATCAAGGCGATCGAGACGGAAACGGCCGAGGGCGGCGTGGATGAACTCCACATCGTCTTCACCGAGTTCGTGTCGATGATGACGCAGAACCCGGTGGAGAACCGGATGCTGCCGCTCAGCCTCGACCAGGCCGCGGAGGAGTCCGGTACGAAGGGCGAAATCCTTCCGCTGTTCGACTTCGAGCCGTCGGCGGAGGACGTCCTCGACGCTCTGCTGCCGCGCTACGTCGAGAGCCGCATCTACAACGCACTGCTGCAGGCCGCCGCTTCCGAGCACGCCGCCCGCCGCCGCGCGATGAAGTCGGCGACCGACAACGCCGGGGAACTCATCAAGAGCCTCTCCCGGCTTGCCAACGCGGCCCGCCAGGCCGAAATCACCCAGGAAATCAGCGAGATCGTCGGTGGCGCCAGCGCCCTGGCCGACGCGACCGCGGGGAGTGACAAGTAATGACGACCACTGTTGAGACGGCCGCCGCCACGGGCCGCGTCGCCCGGGTCATCGGCCCGGTCGTCGACGTGGAGTTCCCCGTCGACGCGATGCCGGAGATCTACAACGCCCTCAAGGTCCAGGTCGCAGACCCGGCCGAGGACGGCAAGATCAAGACACTGACCCTCGAAGTCGCCCAGCACCTGGGTGAGGGCCTGGTCCGTACGATCTCGATGCAGCCCACCGACGGCCTGGTCCGCCAGGCCCCGGTGACCAACACGGGCGAGGGCATCACCGTCCCCGTCGGCGAGATGACCAAGGGCAAGGTGTTCAACACCCTTGGTGAGATCCTGAACAAGCCCGAGGCCGAGGCCGAGGTGACCGAGCGGTGGCCCATCCACCGCAAGGCCCCCTCGTTCGACCAGCTCGAGTCGAAGACCGAGATGTTCGAGACCGGCGTCAAGGTCATCGACCTTCTCACCCCGTACGTCAAGGGTGGAAAGATCGGTCTGTTCGGTGGTGCCGGTGTCGGCAAGACCGTTCTGATCCAGGAAATGATCTACCGCGTCGCCAACAACCACGACGGTGTGTCGGTGTTCGCGGGCGTCGGTGAGCGTACCCGTGAGGGCAACGACCTCATCGAGGAGATGGCCGAGTCCGGCGTCATCGACAAGACGGCGCTTGTCTTCGGTCAGATGGACGAGCCCCCGGGCACCCGTCTGCGCGTCGCCCTCGCCGGTCTGACCATGGCGGAGTACTTCCGCGATGTGCAGAAGCAGGACGTGCTCTTCTTCATCGACAACATCTTCCGTTACACCCAGGCCGGCTCCGAGGTCTCCACGCTGCTCGGCCGTATGCCGTCCGCAGTGGGTTACCAGCCGAACCTGGCCGACGAGATGGGTCTGCTGCAGGAGCGCATCACGTCGACCCGCGGTCACTCGATCACCTCGATGCAGGCGATCTACGTCCCCGCGGACGACCTGACCGACCCGGCGCCGGCGACCACCTTCGCCCACCTGGACGCGACGACCGTTCTGTCGCGTCCGATCTCGGAGAAGGGCATCTACCCGGCGGTCGACCCGCTGGACTCGACGTCCCGCATCCTGGACCCGCGCTACATCGCGGCGGACCACTACGCGGCCGCCATGCGTGTCAAGGGGATCCTCCAGAAGTACAAGGACCTCCAGGACATCATCGCGATCCTCGGTATCGACGAGCTGGGCGAAGAGGACAAGCTCGTTGTCCACCGCGCCCGTCGCGTCGAGCGCTTCCTGTCGCAGAACACCCACGTCGCCAAGCAGTTCACCGGCGTGGACGGTTCGGACGTACCGCTCGACGAGTCGATCACCGCGTTCAACGCGATCTGCGACGGCGACTACGACCACTTCCCCGAGCAGGCGTTCTTCATGTGCGGTGGCATTGAGGACCTCAAGGCCAACGCCAAGGAGCTCGGCGTCTCCTGAACCACCCGAGCCGCGTGACTCACGCGACTCATGGGAGAGGGGCGGGTCCGTCCCGCCCCTCTCCGTACGCCCCCTAGAATTGACCCAACACCCGGCACAACCGCCGGGTGGTGACCCGAGGAGCCACCTTGGCTGCTGAGCTGCACGTCGAGCTGGTCGCGGCGGACCGTAACGTCTGGTCCGGCGAGGCCTCCCTGGTCGTCGCGCGCACCACGTCCGGCGACATCGGCGTCATGCCCGGTCACCAGCCGCTGCTGGGTGTGCTGGAGTCGGGCCCGGTGACGATCCGTACGAGTGACGGCGGCACTGTCGTCGCCGCTGTGCACGGCGGGTTCATCTCTTTCGCCGACAACAAGCTGTCTCTGCTCGCGGAGATCGCCGAGCTGGCGGACGAGATCGACGCCGCGCGTGCCGAGCGGGCGCTGGAGCGGGCGAAGGCGGAGGCGGACGCCGCCGCCGAGCGCCGCGCCGACGTCCGACTGCGCGCGGTCGCGGGACACTGAGTCCCGCACCGACACGTTGTGACTTCAGCCGCGGCCCGTACTGGATACTCCAGAGCGGGTCGCGGCTGAGGCGATACAGCTGGGACTTCTGTTCTCTTACTGGTACTGGATGAAGCGAGGAGGTCGGTGGATATGTTCCTCGCTCTGCTCGTGAGCGGCTCGGTAGTCGTGCTGGTACTGGTGGGACTGTTCGTCTTCGG
This sequence comes from Streptomyces altiplanensis, assembly GCF_053591575.1. Taxonomy (NCBI): domain Bacteria; kingdom Bacillati; phylum Actinomycetota; class Actinomycetes; order Kitasatosporales; family Streptomycetaceae; genus Streptomyces; species Streptomyces altiplanensis. Next base: position 138,164 of record NZ_JBSFUB010000011.1, read on the forward strand.
GCTGCGCCGGCGGCTGATCCAGCGCTCCGGCGGCACTTTCGACTGCAGTCTGCGCTGGAACACCCCCGAGGAGCCCGACACCTCGGGCAAGGGGTGGGTGTACGGCGTCGCCCGCTACAGCGGCGACCGCATCGACTGGTTCCGCGTCTTCTCGTACGCCCCCCGCCCGCGCCGCGTCCTGGAGCGCTCGGCGATCGAGGTGCTCTCGCGCCGCGCTCCCGAGGGCGAGGAAGAGCTGGCGCTGCTGTCCGACGCCTGCATCCTCGGCTGCGCGCATCGCGGCACGCGGCTGGAGCTGGCGATGAGCGAGGACGCTCTCACCGGTTTCCTCGCCTGGCTGGAGGCCGCGCCTCCCGGCCAGCGCGTCAACGTGGCGTAGACCGCGCAGAAAGCAGTCGGGGGGACGGGTCACTGACCCGTCCCCCCGACTGTTTCAAGCCTTTGTGCGGTGGACCTCTACTACTTCAGACCGTTGTTGATCGCGGTCACCAGCTCGCCATTGGCGGTGTCGCCGCTGAATTCCCAGAAGAACGCGCCTCCCAGGCCCTGCCCCTTCGCCCAGCTCATCTTCGAGGCGATGGTCGCGGGGGTGTCGTAGCTCCACCAGTCGGTGCCGCAGTGGGCGTACGCCGTGCCCGCGACGGTACCGTTCGCCGGGCACTTGGTCTTGAGGACCTTGTAGTCCTCGATGCCCGACTCGTACGTGCCGGCGGCGGGGCCGGTCGCCGTGCCGCCCGGCTCCTTCTGCGTGACGCCCGTCCAGCCGCGCCCGTAGAAGCCGATGCCGAGCAGCAGCTTCTTCGCCGGCACGCCCTTCGCCTTGAGCTTGGCGATGGCGTCGGCCGAGGTGTAGCCGGCCTGCGGGATGCCGGTGTACGAGGTCAGCGGGGAGTGCGGGGCGGTCGGACCGTTCTTGGCCCAGGCGCCGAAGAAGTCGTACGTCATCACGTTGTACCAGTCGGAGTACGCGGCCGCTCCGGCGTAGTCGGCGGCGTCGATCTTGCCGCCGGCCGTGGCGTCCGCCGTGATGGCGGCGGTGACCAGGTTGTCCGTGCCGAACTTGGTGCGCATGGCCTGCATCATGTTCTTGAACGCGGCCGGGCCGCTGGTGTCGCAGGACAGACCGCAGGCGTTCGGGTACTCCCAGTCCAGGTCGATGCCGTCGAAGACGTCGGCCCAGCGCGGGTCCTCCACCAGCTTGTAACAGGAGTCGGCGAACGCGGCCGGGTTCTTGACGGCGTCGGTGAAGCCGCCGGACCAGGTCCAGCCGCCGAAGGACCACAGCACCTTGATGTTCGGGTGCTTGGCCTTGAGCTTGCGCAGCTGGTTGAAGTTGCCGCGCAGCGGCTGGTCCCAGGTGTCGGCCTTGCCGTCGACGCTCTGGTCGGCGGTGTACGCCTTGTCGATCGCCGCGAAGCTGTCGCCCATGGTGCACTTGCCACCCTGGACGTTGCCGAACGAGTAGTTGATGTGCGTGATCTTGCCGGCGGAGCCGGAGGTGTCCAGGTTCTTCACGTGGTAGTTGCGTCCGTAGACGCCCCACTCGGTGAAGTAGCCCAGCTTGACCTGGTCGCCCGGCCCGGGGCCGGGGTCCGTGCCCCCGCCGGTGGTCCTGACCGCGCGGGCGCCGCTGACCGGGCCCGTCTGGTCGGCGGTGTCACGGGCCTGGACGGAGTACGAGTAGTCGGTGCCCGCGGTGAGGCCGCTGTCGGTGTACGACGTGGTGGTGACCGTCGCGACCTTGGCGCCGTCGCGCAGCACGTCGTAGTTCTTGACGCCCTTGTCGTCGGTGGACGCGGTCCACGAGAGCTTCACCGACGTGTCGGTGATGGTGCTCGCGGAGGGGGTGCCGGGGGCGGTCGGCGGGGTGTCGCCGGGCACGGAGCCGCCGTCGCAGGAGCCGCCGTTGAGCTTGCAGCCGCTGGGGGAGCCGGTGCCGGTTCCGTTGAAGCCGAAGGACACGCTGGCGCCGGGGGCCAGGCTGCCGGCCCAGCTCTTGTTCTTGGCGGTCCAGTGGTTGCCCGAGCTGGTGACGTCGGCGTCCCAGGCGGAGGTGACGGACGTACCGGCCGGGAAGTCCCACTCGACGGTCCACCCGCTGAGGGTGGTGGTGCCGGTGTTCTTCACCGTCCACTTCCCCTCGAAGCCGGTGCCCCAGTCGGAGCTCTTGGTGTACGAGGCGGTCGCCGACTCGGCGGCCTGTGCGGGGGAGGCGAGGCCGACCATGGCGGCGAGGGGCACGATCAGCGCGGTCAGTCCGGCTGCCGCCCGGGTTTTGAAGCGGGTGCGTAGGGGGGTCGATGTACTCAAGGGTGCTCCCGAGAGAGAGGTCCGGCGGTGAAAGGGGATGGGACCTGCGCCGCTCGGTGAGCACACCGAATTGACATGACACGCTCACCACTGCGGTGCGGCGAGCGTAGGAAGGTCTGGACCAATCGTCAAGAGGTCTGGACCACCGGAGTCCAGCCGGGGATCATCCCGGGGACACCGGGCGGTCAGATGCCCAACTCCTGAGCGAGTACCGCGGCTTGCACCCGGCTGCGCAGCTCCAGCTTCCCCAGCAGGCGGCTCACGTGCGTCTTCACCGTCGCCTCGGCCATGGACAGGCGCAGGGCGATCTCCGCGTTCGACATCCCTTCGCCCAGGCACGACAGCACTTCGCGCTCGCGCCGGGTGAGTGAATCGAGCACGGCCGGATCCGGCGCGTCCGCGGACCGTACGGGCACGGGCGACGCGAACTCCGCGATCAGCCGGCGGGTGACGGCGGGCGCGATCAGACCCTCGCCGCGCGCCACCGTACGTACCGCCTCGATCAGGTCCTTCGCGTCGGTGTTCTTCAGCAGGAAGCCCGCGGCCCCCGCGCGCAGCGCCCCGAAGACGTACTCGTCGAGGTCGAAGGTGGTCAGCACCAGGACGTCGGCGAGCTGCTCCGCCACCACCTGCCGGGTCGCCGTCACCCCGTCCAGACGCGGCATCTGCACGTCCATCAGCACCAGGTCCGGGCGCAGCTCGCGGGCCATCCTGACCGCAGCCTCGCCGTCCCCGGCCTCCCCGGCCACCTCGATGTCCGGAGCGCTGTTCAGGATGAGCACCAGGCCCGCCCGTACCGCCGACTGGTCTTCCGCGACCAGCACCCGAATCGTCATGCGGAGAGCTCCGTATCGTCCTCTGCGGGCAGCTGTGCCCGTACCTGCCAGATCTTCGTGCCGTCCGCCGCGGTGAGCGGGCCCGCCTCCAGCGTCCCGTCGAGCAGCGACACCCGCTCCTGCATCCCCACCAGACCGGCCCCGGAACCGGGCGCGCGCGGGCCCGGCCGCTCTCCGTACGGGCTGGTCACCCGCACCGTCAGCCGCCGGCCGGTGTGTGCGAGCGACACGGTGACCGTCCCGGGGGAGGCGTGCTTGAGGGCATTGGTCAGGGACTCCTGGACGATCCGGTACGCGGCCATCTCGACCGGGGCCGGGAGCCGGCCGCCCGCCTCGCGTCCGTCGTCGAGGGCGAAGGCGAGACCGCTGTCGGCGCCGACCGTACGCACCTGGCCCAGGAGGGCGTCGAGTCCGTCGAGCGAGGGGGCGACGGCGGGTTCCCGGCCCGCTCCTCCGGCGTCCCGGAGCAGTCCGATGAGGCGGCGCATCTCGGCCAGGCCCTGGACGCTGTTCTCGCGGATGACGGCCAGCGCGTCCGCCGACGCCTTCGGCTCTCCTATGGACAGCGCGGCCGTGGAGTGGATCGCGATGGCCGAGAGGTGGTTGGCGACCATGTCGTGCAGCTCGCGCGCCATCCGGGACCGCTCGGCCACGATGGCCTGGCCGCGGTCGATCTCGGCCAGCAGCGCGGTCTGCTCGGCGCGCAGCCGCGCCGCCTCGGCCGCCTGGCGGTGGTTGCGCAGGGTGGCGCCGGTGACGGCGGGCGCGAGGGAGACCAGACCGGTGACGACACCGAGGAGCAGCGCTTCCGGCCGGCGGAACCAGGCCAGGGCGGCGATCGTGACGGCGACGGTGACCAGACCGCTGACGACCGGGATCCGGCGGGCGGACGCGGGGGTTCCGTACACCACGCCGGCGTACATCAGGTCGGTGAACATGAGGACGGTGGCCAGGTTGCCGTGGGTGAACTGGTCCGCGATCACCGCGAGCGTGCCGACGAGCAGGGCCGCACGGGGGCACGACCTGCGCAGCAGTTCCAGGAAGGCCGTCACGGCGAGCGGTACGAGCGTCACCCAGGGCGGCAGGAGGCCGCGGTCGGGCGTGATGTGCAGCCCGAGGCCCCACAGCAGGGCTCCGCCGAACAGGCCGGTCACCGCGATGAGGACGTCGTCGCGGTGGGGGCGGGGGAACCGGGTCACGCCACCATCCAACACGGTACGGACCGGCTCGTCCTCCCCGTGCGGGGTGAGCCGCGGCTACATCGAAGGATGCAGTGGGGGTTCGTCACCGGCGACGACGATTCACGGCTTCGGGGACGGGAGGGTGGGAGCGTAACGGAGAGGAGAGTCCCGTGATCGTCACGTTGATCGTCATCTGCGAGGTCGGCTTCTGGGTACTGCTGGCGGGGGGCCTCGCCCTGCGCTACCTGGCGGGGATGCCGCGCGCCGGGGCGGCCGTGCTGCTCATGGAACCGCTGCTGGAGGTCCTGCTGCTGACCGTCACGGCCGTCGACCTGAAGAACGGCGCCGAACCGGACTGGAAGCACGGACTCGCCGCCGTCTACATCGGCTTCACGGTGGGGCTGGGCCACCGCACCATCAAGTGGGTCGACGCCCGGTTCGCCCACCGCTTCGCGGGCGGGCCGGCGCCGGTGCCGCCACCGAAGTACGGGACGGCCCGCGCCGTGCACGAGTGGAAGCTCGCGGCCCACTGGATCCTGGCCGCGGCGGTCGCCCTGGGGCTGCTCCAGGCGGCGGTCTGGTACGTCGGGGGAGACGGGGACATCGGGTCGCTGCGGATGTGGCAGGAGAAGATGCTCTTCCTGATCGGCATCAACGTGGTCGTCGCGGCGGCGTACACGGTCTTCCCGAAGCGGGAGCCGGCCGGGTAGCCGGGTGGTGGGGGCTCCGCCCCGGACCCCGGTCCTCGATGTGCCGGACGGGCCTGAGGAACCGGCCATCTGGACGGTGTCGTACACCGAGTCGGGGCCCGGGAGGTTGGCCGTGAACGGCTTGCCGGTGATTTCGATCACTTCCAGCGCGCGGACGATG